>NZ_JBVVQX010000018.1:0-61048 GCF_055811675.1 Mesorhizobium sp. WSM4808 | reverse complement strand
AACAAACCATACTTTTTTTTGGTGTTGGGGGCGGGCCGTTGGTTTTTGTTTTAGCGTTAAATTTAAAATATGTCCTTTTTTTTCCCCTTTTTTCCCCGCGCTGGGGCCCCCCCCCCTGGGGGGGCACCGCCAATGCTGGGCTGCTATGGATTCAAAGCAACCCGCAAAAGGGACTGCAAGCGGCAGGTGATACACCCTGCCACCGCATCGCGAGGGCTAGAGACGCCCGAGCACGACCAGGATAATGACTATAAGCAGCAGAAGACCGAGGCCGCCCCCGCCGTAATAGCCGGTGCCGTAGAATGGCCCGCCGCCAAGCCCACTAAAACCGCCAAGCAATGCAATAATCAGAATGATGATAAGAATTGTGCCGAGACCCATGACTTGCTCTCCTGTTTGCGGCTTCGCGCCTTAGACGGAGCGGCGGTCGCCGGCTGATGTGATTATGAACTCGCTACAAGCCTTCCTGTTCCCGACTGAGACCGCATCGACGCTGCCAGGTTGAAGGATGTCAGGCGAACAAAGGTCACCCCGAGATGCCCAAGTAGCCCCGGTCTTTCAGCAATCCAGCGAGATGGGCGGCGTTTGATGCTGCCATTTCGATCGCACCCGAGACTTTTTCCGGAGTCGCCGGCAGATCGACATAGTTAACCTCCTGCATGGCCTCGCCGACCCAGTAGACCCCGCCATTGGCCGGGATGGTGAAGCCAACATCGTTCAGTGCCTGAAAGCATTCCGCGTGGCAGTGATGCGCACCGTCCTCATTGCCGACGATGGCCACCAAGGCCACCTTTCCTGCTGCCGGCATGCGCCCTTTGTCATCGGTCTCCTCGAGAAACGCATCCATCCGCTCCAGGACGCGCTTGGCCACACTCGAGGGCTGGCCAAGCCAGATCGGGAGCCCGAGTACGAAAATGTCGGCCGCCAGTATTTTCTTTCTGAGTTTCGGCCAATCGTCGCCCTCGCCCATGTCGGAGAGCACGCCGGGTTTGATATCGTGACTGAGCGCACGCACGATCTCGCCCTTCACCTCGTATTGCATCAGCGCCGCCAGGACATCGGCGAGCAACCGATCGGTGGAGGATTTTTCTCTGTCGTTCGAAGCTTTGAGCGAGCAATTAAGTGCGAAGGCCGTGAGCGGCATCTGGATCTCCCTGCATTGTCCTAATTGCGATCGCCCCGACTTCCTCGCGACAGCCCATTCGCCCGTTGCGGGACCGCCCGGCATTTAACGCCAGGGTTGAAAGCTTGTTCCGCCAGGCTGACCAACAGGCCGGTGGCGAGATTGCCCCTCCTCCCACGTGGCGACGGTCCAGCCGGCACACAGCGGCTGGCTCTTGAGCACTGACCACCGCTGGAGAACTGCAACCAGTGGGGCAACTTAGTCGATCGCTCGTCGTTTTCTCCTGAATTCCTGAGAATGGATCAACGATGCTCGTCCCTCGAAGCAGGCGATATGCAGCTGGCGGTATCCACGGCCGGCGATCCGGGCCGGCCGGCCTTGATCCTTCTGCACGCTGGCCCCATTCCCGGAAAATCTATGATGGTGTGATCGATGAACTCGGCGGGCGATACTTTACGCTGGCTTTCGATCTTCCGGAGATCGGTGGATCGCGTGGCACGCCGCCGTCGGCGGAAAAGAAGGTTCTTATGCTCCTGCGGAGTTAGCGCAATGTCCGCAAGGTGATCGAGTATCGATGCAGGTCAACTGGCGGAATGCTGTGCTCCCATTCCGTGCGCGATCGTCCAGTCATGAGATACGCCGACCTTGGTTCGACGACGATGGTCCGGCGATCCCACTTGGCGCCATTCTTCCGCCGGAGCCGGAAGCTGCAAGGCGCCAGCAACGAAACACCCGCAACGTCTTCGAAATGAGGTTTGTCTCGATGCCAGCCGATGCCGGCGCCGGGCCGGTATTCATTGATCAACACTTGCGCGAAGGCCTCGGCGGGCTTGCCTGCCAACGCCGCGATCTGGTCGCGCAGGGCCAACAGGAAGTCAGGGATCGGCGGGGCCTCGACCACCTGGCGCCTATCGTAGTCGTAGCGCAGGCCAAAACCCACGACGCGCCGGTTTGCCAGATGGCCATGGAAATCGAACGCCTCGAAAGGCAGGCCTTCGAGATGCCGGGCGAGTTCGGTTTCTTCTTGCGCGGTGATAAGATCAGGCTGGTAGAGGAAACCTTCCGGCAGGTCGTCGGCGGCACCAAAGAGATCGTGCTGGAGCCCGGATGAGTCGGAGCCGAGTGCTTTCGATTTGGGTGTCGCCATCCCAGCTAGATGGTGAAGGCCAGTCCGCCTGGCAATATCGGAACCGAGCCAGCAAATCTGCACTCCGCCCTGCGGATATCACCGCACTGACCGGACAAAGCCTGTCAATCCGGAGTCTATCGGGGTGACTGTATTCAATCCAGGATTCCGCGGGCATGCCTTGAATGCGATCGAGGGACGCTGCGTCCATGTACGTACGATTCTTACCGAACCATCAGCTTCCGTTGCCAGTTGCTTGTCAGCAACTAGATTGGCAACGCGGCATCCCCAAAAAATGCCGCGGTGGCCGGCGCGGGTTTGGGCAACGGTGTCTCACCGGCATCATCGCGTCGGCCACTCGAAATGTCTTCTTGGCGGTTCAGTGGCGGAGAAGCCTCTGTTGGCCCCGGCCCTCAAGCGAGTGGCCGCTCCTGCCTCGCGGGATGCTTCGAGCCCAAATCTCCGATAAGCCGGCGGTACTGGGTTTCGGGTGGGCCGTAAGAGTCTCGCGCCAACTTTATGAGACCATCTCGATCGCGGATCGTGATCTCTCCGCGGCGCGCCCGGATATAACCGTAACTCTCGATCATCTGGAGGCCGACGGTGACCCCCGGACGCCTGACACCAAGCATGATGGACAGAAATTCATGGGTTATCATGAGCCGGTCGCCGACAGTACGGTCGCTGCACATCAGAAGCCATCTCGCCAGTCGGACTTCCAGGCTCTGCCGTGCGTTGATCGATGCGGTGTAGCTTGTCTGAACGTGGAAATATTGGACATAGCGCAACAGGAACGGTCGCAATGTAGGACTGTCCTCCAGGGCTTCGACGAAGGGGGCAGCCTCCATCCGGAGGGCCTCGCATGTCGACTGGACGTAACAGTCAAAGTTGGCCTGGTCGTCCCCCATGACCAGGGCCGAGCCGGTCATTCCCTCGAACCCGATGATTCCGACTTCCGCTTCGGTCGCCGCCGAAGTTCTCGCCACCACCGAGGCCAGTCCGCTTTCCAGAAAATAGACGGCCTCGATCTTCTGCCCCGCGGTCTCCATCGGCGCGCGCAACTCCAGGAAAACGCTCGCCAGATGTGGCCTCAGCCGCGCGAAATCGTCCGCGCTCATGCGGCGAAGCAATTCGCTCTTGGCTTGCAGTATCTGGTAATCCACGAGACTCTTTTCCCTTGGGCAAGAGCACTGGAATCTCTTAGCCGGCCGCGCCCGTCGAACGAGCGGACGGTAACGAACCATAGACTTCGTCTCGCGCAGCACTAGACGAGCCGGCGTGTTGGTATGAAACCGACAGTTACTGCTGAAGACTCGAAGGCCTTGTTGGCTGACCATCTTTCGCCAGCAAACGAGCCTCCCGCAGGATAGAGGCGCGATCGAACCCGAGGAGCGATATGATATCATGTATCTGTTGTTCAGCGGCGCCTGTATCCCGCGCAAGCGCGGTTATCGCGACTACTGGCAGACCGGGGTGCTCGGGCTCCTTCGCCATGCAACGCCATGCCTCGTGATGGACAAGAGCGATGGTCACTCCCAAGCGTCAACGCCCAAACTGTGCTGCTGACGATTGCCCTTTGTACGCTTCCGTACAGAGCTTTGCGAGTCAATTCGGGCCGAGGCTGATTTGAGGGTTCTTGCGTCCTTGCGTCGTCCGTCCGTCGCCCCGAAATTCTTCGGAACGATTGCCCGGCTGAGAGGTTCAAATATTCCACCCAACAGGAGTCCGAACGATGGATCACACCAACCACGTACGCCTCACAAGCACCGAACTGACGCCAGACATTCTCGAAGACGCCACCATTTACGACGCGGATGACAACAAGGTCGGCAGCGTTTCGCATGTCCACGGGTCTGGAGCCGCCAGTCAGGTCGTCATCGATGTCGGCGGCTTTCTCGGCATAGGTGCCAAGCCGGTGGCCGTTCCCGCGAGCCAATTGGAATTCATGCGCGATGAAGACGGCGACGTTCACGCGGTGACGAACTGGACCAAGGATCAGCTCAAGAACATGCCCGAGCATCACGATGCATGATTTTGAGGACTTCACCTTGAACGGGAGCGGCCGTTCGGCCGCTCTCTGAACGTCCTTGGGCGCGACAGGATTGACAGACGATGCGGCGCGAGACCGGAGCCTGCTTCTGCGGAGGAATCGCCGCAGCCATGGACGGAGAGCCTTTCTGGATATGCTACGATCACGACGACGATTGCCGCCGGGCCATCGGAAGTCCGATGACAATTTGGGTCGGTTACCGGCCAGAGCAATTTCAGCTTCTTAGAGGGGCACCGAAGGCCTTTTCCAAAACGCCAGGCGTCACCCGCACGTTCTGCCCGGACTGTGGAAGCTCGATAGGCTATAGCGACGAAGGTCTGCCGGACGAGTTCTACGTGGCGGTCGGTTTTCTTGACAAACCTGAAGGTTTTCAGCCGCAAGCCCATGCCTATTGGGATCTGAGGCTACCGTACATCGAGTTTGATGACAGCCTGCCACGCATCGACCGATATTCGAGGAAGCGCGACCCGAAGTTGGGCAACCCGCGCGACCGGTAGTCGCCGTGCAAGGCGCGAGGGCATCGGCGGAACCTGACGATCGCTAACGGGTTATTCGGGCAGACCCGTCGGGTGCCACCATGCCATCGACCGTGATCCGAAACGCACAATACGACCCCGCCACCAGGATCCTCTCGGTCTGGTTTGTTCCGAGCGGCAAACGTTACGACTATGAGGATGTTGCTCCGGTAACTTATGCCGCTTTCACCAAAGCTTCCTCAAAAGGCCGCTTCTTCAATGAATTCATCCGAGATCGCCATCGGTACCGCCGCGTGGCGTGACAAGTTCGGACATGAGCAGACGATGCACGGAACCTGACCCGCACCGTCTCGTTGACGTCTCGTCGAAGCAAACCAGGCAATGACAATTCATCTGGATATGCTCGGGACCGGCAAAGATCGATCGGAACAGCCTACAAAGGAGTTCAAGAGCCATGACGGCCAAGAAGCAGAAGACCGAAAGCAAGGACAAGAAGGCGCTGCGCTTGGCAGAGACCACCGACGTCTCACCCAAGCAGGCCAAGGAGCTTATGCAAAAGCATGGCAATGACAGCCCCAAGGTCGAAAAAGAAGCCAGAAACTTCAAGGCGGAAGGATAGGATCCGCATTGAGGCCCGGCTTGCATGACCCATGCAGGGGATCGGCCGCCAGGCAATTCGGGATTAAGGGGGTTCGCCGGCCTTTTCGGCCGCGAGCGCAAAGGGGAAGTGCAGCACCAGGTTGCGGTTCTCGTCAAAAATCTCGAAGGCCAATTCGGTACGCAGCGGCTTGCCATGCAGCAGCTCTTCGGCGAGGATTTCCTTCGCCGACGCCATCGCGTTTTCCTCGGCGCTCGCGAGATCAGAAAATTCCTGGCCCTCGGGATCCTCCTGCAAGCTTCCGCTCTCATCTCGAAGGTCGAAAAAGTACCTGGACATGCCGACTGAACTCCTCATTGCGATGATAGAATCGGAAGCGCCAGCCTCAGATTTCAGTGCCTGATGTACCTGGATTGTCGAAGAGCACAGCCAGGCCATGCTCGATGGCGCAGGCCGCAATCAGATCATCGAAGGCCTCTCCCGAAAGCGGGCAACTTGGCATCACCTCCCGAATTGCGGTTCCGGCCTTGGCGGTAGAGATCACATGGTGGCGTTTCTTGCGTGTCTCGACATATTGCTGGACCAGGATTTTCAGGCGCCTCACCGCAACATCGTCCGTAAACATGGATTCCTCAGCCAATGCCTGAAGTATGGCTGTCGGCGTGATCATCGTGCCGACGGTCTCGGGGTTAGCCGAGATTGCTCGCACAATATTTCCATGGGCAGTTGGTTCCCCCGACCGCTTGCTTGGTAATTTTCGTACAGGGAATGCCCTTGCCCGCGCTTTTGCCGAGCCGAACCGACGCCGAGTTTCCGATGCCAATGGCGAGCCTTCAGGCTTGCATCACCTTACGGCTGTGACGTGCAACGACACTTTCCTCATTGGTCGCAATCACGCGCACCTCCACCTTGCTCTCGGGACGACTGATGATTTCGGCGTGGATGTCGTTGGCGCGTTCTTCAAGCACCACGCCAAGCCAGGTCAATTTTTCGCATATGGCCTTGCGGATGGACGCGGACCGTTCGCCGATGCCGGCGGTGAACACGAGGCATTCAAGACCACCCATCGTGTTTGCAAGCGCTGCTGCTTCCTTCGCCGCGCGGAAGGCAAAAAGCGCCATCGCCTCTTGGGCGCGAGGATCGTTGCTCGCTTCCAGCGTCCTCATGTCGCCCGAAATACCGGATACGCCGAGCAGTCCCGACTTCTCGTAGAGCATCGTCTGCAGCTCCTCAGCCGCGATGCCTCTTTCCAGCAGGAAGTACAACAGCACGCCGGGATCGATGGCGCCGCACCGCGTGCCCATGACGAGGCCATCCAGGGCCGAAAACCCCATCGTCGTATCGATGCTCTTGCCCTGCTGCAAAGCACAAAGGCTGGCACCATTGCCGAGATGGGCGACGATGGTGCGTTTCGCCGCAAGAGTTGGCGATATCCCGCTGAGCCGCCCGGCGATGTATTCATAGGAGAGACCGTGAAACCCGTAGCGGCGCAAGCCTTGCCCTTCATATTGGCGCGGAAGGGCGAAGCGCCGCACCAGCGGATCGATCGTCTGGTGGAAAGCGGTGTCGAAACATCCGACCTGTGGCAGGTCCGGTTGCAAGGCGGCTATTGCACGGACCGGCGCAAGACTGCGAGGCTGATGCAGCGGAACGAGCGGCGTCAACCTGTCGATGGCGTCGATGATGTCCGGGGTCAGACGGACAGGTTCGATGAATTCGCTTCCGCCATGCACGATGCGATGGCCGGCGCAGAGCAGGTTCCTTTCGCCAATTTCGCCCTGCACCCAATTCAGCATCTCGCCTATGGCTGCGTCACGCGGCCCGTCGGTGGCGAGCTGCCGATCGCACTGCACCGTTCCGTCGGCCGCTTTTGCGCGGAGGGTGGGGGTGTCGCCCAGGTCCAACGTGCCGCGCGAAACGAGCTGCAGAGCCTGCAACGAGACAAGATCGTAAAGCGCGAACTTGATGCTGGACGAACCGGCATTCAATGCCAGGATCGATTGGCGCATCATTGGCGCGCCTTTGCCGCGCCTTTGTCGGGCCAGCTCCATTTCTGGATTTCGGGCATATCCTCGCCGTGCTCGCGGACATAAGCCCTGTGCTTCACCAACCGGCCGTGGAGTTCGCCGGCAAGCTCTTCGGCCCTTTCGGCCAGTCCCGGCACGCGTTCGATGGCGGCAAGCGCGAGGTGGTAGCGATCGAGTTCGTTGAGCACCACCATGTCGAACGGCGTCGTCGTGGTGCCCTCCTCGCGGAAGCCATGCACATGCATGTTGTCATGGTTGGCGCGACGGTAGGTCAGGCGATGAATAAGATAGGGATAGCCGTGATAGGCGAAGATTACAGGCCGTGTGTTCGTGAACAACGCATCGAAGTCTCCATCGGCGAGCCCGTGCGGATGCTCGGTGTTGGACTGCAGCGTCATCAGGTCGACGACGTTGACGACGCGGATTTTCAGGTCGGGGATCGCAGAGCGCAGAATGTCGGTCGCGGCCAGCGTTTCCAGGGCCGGCACGTCGCCGGCGCAGGCCATGACCACGTCGGGCTCCTCGCCCTGAGCAACCGTACCGGCCCATTCCCAGATGCCCGCCCCCGCCTTGCAATGCGCTTCGGCTTCTTCAATGGACAGCCATTGCGGTGCCGGCTGCTTGCCGGCGGTAATGACATTGATGCGGTTATAGGTTCTCAGGCAATGATCGGTGATCCACAGCAGGGTGTTGGCATCCGGCGGAAAATAGAGCCTTACCGTATCGGCCTTCTTGTTGGCGACCAGATCGGCAAAGCCCGGATCCTGATGGCTGAAACCATTGTGATCCTGCCGCCAGACATGCGAGGTCAAAAGGTAATTGAGCGAGGCGATCGGCTTGCGCCAGGCAAGCTCGCCGGAGGTCTTCAGCCATTTGGCATGCTGGTTGACCATCGAATCGACAATGTGGATGAAGGCTTCATAGCAGGAGAACAGGCCGTGGCGGCCGGTGAGCAGATAGCCTTCAAGCCAGCCCTGGCAGAGGTGCTCGCTGAGTACCTCCATGACACGTCCGTCACGGGAAAGATGGACGTCGTAGGGTTCAATGCGCTGCATCCAGAGCCGATCGGTAACTTCGAACACCTCGTCGAGGCGGTTGGATGACGTCTCGTCCGGCCCCATCAGGCGAAAATTCCGCGCCTCGGCATTGAGGCGGAACACCTCGCGAAGATAGCTTCCGCAAATCCGCGTCGCTTCAGCGATGACGCCTCCCGGACGAGGCACTTCCAGCGCCAGGCTTTTCCAGTCGGGAAGAACAAGATCGCGCTTCAACAGTCCGCCATTCGCGTACGGGCTTGCGCCCATGCGCTTTGTCCCTGTTGGGGCAAGTGCCGCGAGCTCCGGCAACAGGTGCCCGCTTTCATCGAACAGCTCTCCCGGTTCGTAGCTTCGCATCCAGTTTTCGAGGATCTTGCGGTGGCCCTCATTTCCGCGTGCGTTCGACACCGGCAATTGATGCGAGCGCCAGAAACCCTCAACCTTCTCGCCATCGACCTCCCTGGGACCTGTCCATCCCTTGGGGCTGCGCAGCACGATCATCGGCCATTGCGGGCGTTGACCATGCCATCCCGGAGCCCGTGCCTGTTCCTGAATGGACCGGATGCGATCGAGCACCGTGTCGAGTGTCGCGGCCATCGACTGGTGCATGGCAAGCGGCTCGTGGCCTTCGACGAAGAACGGTTCGTAGCCATGGCCGGCGAAAAGATTTCGCAACTCCTGATCGTCCATGCGGCCGAGGATTGTCGGATTGGCGATCTTGTAGCCGTTGAGATGCAGGATCGGCAGGACGGCGCCATCCGAGGCTGGGTTCAGGAACTTGTTGGAATGCCATGCCGCCGCGAGCGGACCGGTCTCGGCTTCACCGTCACCAACGACGCAGGCAACCACCAGATTCGGGTTGTCGAAGGCCGCACCAAAGGCGTGAACCAACGCATATCCCAATTCACCACCCTCATGGATGGAGCCTGGCGTCTCGGGCGCGGCATGGCTTGGCACGCCGCCGGGGAAGGAAAACTGCCGGAACAGTTTCCTGAGGCCGTCTTCGCCCTGCCCGATATCGGGATATATCTCGCTATAGGTGCCCTCGAGCCAGGTGTTGGCGACCATTGCGGGGCCGCCATGGCCCGGCCCGCAGATAAACAGAGCATCGAGGTCGCGTTCGCGGATAACGCGGTTCAGATGCACGTAGAGAAAGTTCAGCCCCGGCGTCGTGCCCCAATGGCCAAGCAGCCGCGGCTTGACGTGTTCGGCCTTCAACGGTTCGCGCAACAGCGGATTGTCGAGCAGATAGATCTGGCCGACCGAGATGTAATTCGCGGCGCGCCAGTAGCGGTCCATGAGGTCGATCCGTTCGTGGCCGATGGCCTGCGGCGTCGCGGCAGCCTTGTCGTTCATCGACATCTCCAGCTTCGGTTCGCTGGTGATAACTGGGGCATCTTTGCGCTTGAGCAACCCCCGACTGCCGCGTTCGGGTCGGCGTCACGACCCACGCGGCCGAGAGACCGGACGCCATCTCAGCCGGCTTTGCGGCCCTGTCCGCAAATAGGCGGGAACCTTGAAGTACTCCGGCGGTTAGAAACTGGAATCGCGAAGGCCAGGCTCAAGGCAGGTACCGCGAAGGATAGCCTCGAAGCGTTGCACCAAAGGGAGCTAAAAGATGCTCGATCTTCCTCGTGCCCGTGATCGAATGGTCAATATCCATGTCGGCCGGCGTGGCATTCATGACCGTGAGATTCTGCAGGCAATGCGCGAAGTTCCACGCGAGGCCTTCGTCGAACCCGGCTTCGAGGAATTTGCTTACGAAGACACGCCGCTGCCGATCGCCGATGGCCAGACCATATCGCAACCCTACATTGTCGCGTTCATGATCGAGATGGCGGATGTCAAACCGGGTGACCATGTGCTCGAAATTGGCACCGGCTCGGGATACGCGGCCGCGGTGATGAGCCGGATCGTCGAACAGGTCTACACGATAGAGCGTCATCCCGGTTTGGCCGAAACGGCGAAGCGGCGGTTTGAAAAACTCGGCTACCAAAACATCGAGGTTCGGACAGGCGATGGCACCAAGGGCTGGCCGCAGGCGGCGCCGTTCGACGCCATCGTGGTGACAGCCAGTGGTCCCGGCGCACCGCTCGCCCTTCAGGAGCAACTCGATGTCGGCGGCAGGCTCGTCATTCCGGTCGGCGACGACCCGGATTTGCAACGTCTGCTCAAAGTCACCCGGACAGGCGCCGCAACCTATAGCGAGGAGGATTTCGGCGGCGTGCGCTTCGTCCCTCTGATCGGCGAGCAGGGTTGGTCGGAAAACGGCACGGCCACCGACGTTGGTCGTCCGCTTCGACATCCCCATCCGATCAGCCTGCCTGATATGATCGCGGCCGCGGCCGAACCCCTGCCCGATTTCGACGATCCGGCCTTCGGCGCATTGTTCGATCGGTTTGCCGACCGGCGCATTGTTCTGCTTGGCGAGGCAAGCCATGGCACGTCCGAATTCTACAGGGCGCGCGCGGCGATCACCCGCAGGCTCATCGAACGCCACGGCTTCACCATCGTCGCGGTCGAGGCAGACTGGCCCGACGCAGCGGCGATCGACCGCTATGTTCGCCATCGTCGGCCGCGAACCGGCACTGGCGCGCCATTCCAGCGATTTCCGACCTGGATGTGGCGCAACACCGATGTCGCGGCCTTCACCGACTGGATGCGCCGTCACAACGAGAAGCTAGAGCCTTCGGCGCAAGCAGGGTTCCACGGCCTCGACATCTACAATATGAGCGGTTCCATCGGCGCGGTCCTCGACTATCTCGACCGGGTCGATCCCCAGGCAGCCAAGATCGCGCGCGAACGCTATGGCTGCCTGACGCCCTGGCAACACGATCCGTCCACCTACGGCCGCGCGGTGCTCACCGCCGGCTATCAAAAATGCGAGAAAGCGGTGCTGGAACAATGCCGGGACTTGCTCGCCAAACAGCTCGAATATGCAAAAAGGGACGGCACCGACTTTCTCGACGCCAGTCAGAATGCCCGGCTGATCGCGTCCGCCGAACACTATTACCGGATCATGTACTATGGCGGCGCGGAGTCCTGGAACCTGCGCGACACGCACATGTTCGAAACGTTGGAACATTTGCTGCATGCCGGCGGCCCCAACGCCAAGGCCGTGGTGTGGGCGCACAATTCCCATATCGGCGATGCCCGCTTTACCGAGATGGGCGTCGTCAGGGACGAACTGAACATCGGCCAGCTCTGCCGGCAGCGTTTCGGGGATGAGGCAGCGCTGATCGGTATGGGCACGCATTCCGGCACTGTAGCGGCCGCCAGCGACTGGGACGGCAAAATGGAGGTGAAGCAAATCCGCGCGTCGCACGCCGACAGCTACGAACGGCTTTGCCACGATTCCCTTGTGTCGCGGTTCCTGCTCGACCTCGGGCGCGACACAACGCTGCGTGAGCGGCTGCTGGAACGCAGGCTGGAGCGATTCATCGGGGTGATCTACCGGCCGGAAACCGAGCTGGGCAGCCACTATGCGGACGCTTCCCTGCCCCGGCAGTTCGACGCGTTCCTATGGTTCGACAAAACCGCGGCAGTGACGCCGCTTGGCCCGGAGCATGCAAGAACCGGCGTTCCCGACACCTACCCCTTCGGGCTTTAGCCGGCGCGCGGCGAACCAATGAAGAAGCTGAGGCGTGGAACCGGAACGAACTATCCGGTCTGCGATTTCAAAACTGCAATCCCCGTCGAAGGAGTTTTCTCATGACCGGAACCAAACATCCGAAATGGAAGAAACCGAGCGATGCCGACTTGGCGAACAATCCTGGTATCGGGACTTCCAAGGGAACGATCAAGGAAGGCGAAGAGTTCGAGCTTGAAGGCGAGAACACGGTCGAAGGTGACGTCGAAAACGACACGACCGCCGCTGGCGGGATCGATCCAAGACAAAAAATGCGGACCAACAAATAGCTGCCCTGCGCGTCGCTGCGATCAACTTCGCCGGAAGGAGTGAACCATGCCACTTGCCCTTAGCAGTGCCGCCTTTGCCGAAGGCGGACAAATTCCCGAAAGATACACACGAGACGGCAAAAACGTATCGCCGCCGCTGAAATGGTCTGGAGTGCCGGACGAAGCAAAGAGCCTCGTTCTCGTCGTTCAGGATCCTGACGCGCCGAGCGGAACGTTTGGTCATTGGGCGGTGTTCAACATCTCCCCGGACACGAGGGAACTTCCCGAGGCCGAAAGCGGCAAGCCGGGTCCGGGCGCCCTCAGGCAAGCAACGAATGATTTTGGCAACGCCTATTACGACGGCCCTGAACCGCCGGTCGGGCATGGCGTTCACCATTACCATTTCCGGCTGGCCGCGCTCGACACGCCGAGCCTTGCCATTCCAGCCAGCGTGGGCATCGAGCGCATCTGGCGGGAGGCGCAGAAACATTCGCTTGAGCAGGCTGAACTCATCGGAACCTACGAACGCAATTCGTAAGTTAATGACCAGGGGCGACCGAGGTGGCCTGCTGCACGGAACGGTTCTCCTCCTCGCCGGTTGTCTGGGAAAGGAGATGCCGCCATGTTTGGAGATATCATGTGGTTGGTCGTCGTTGCCGGCGGCCCATTGCTGCTGATCGTGCTGATGGCCTATGCCGTTATCGCACGCCGTCGGCGTGGACCCGCCGAACAACGGGAGAGCGACCGGGCGACCAACCGGCTGTACCAGGACAAGCGTTGATCCGCGTCGGCAAGACAATCCGATTGGCAAGACATCCAATCGGCAAGACATCCAATCGGCAAGACAGGGGATCGTATGCCGCACCGAAGCGACGACGATCCCCAACTACGGTCAGCGCATTATCCTTTGCCGCAACCACGCAAAGAACCTGCCGCTGATGGCTGAGCGGACCCGCGTCGCAGCCCAGCGCGCTTTCATGGTTGAGCCGACGTGGCAATCGCAGACGATGTCGTGCAGCTGCCAGTCGTTCAGCTCGAAAAAGCGCCTTGCCTCACCGTATGTGTCGTCCTTTAAACCCGATGCGCGCAGCACTGGATCCTCGAAGGCGACCGAAATTGCCGTTCCCTCGCCCCGCATCAATGAACGTGCTTCAGGGTGCAGATGTTCGGTGCCTGCAAACGCCCCAAGGCATCGCTCGGGATTACGCTCCAGCAGTTCAGCCCAGCGCTCTATGCGCTGATTTCGTGTCATGGCGGAATAAGCAGCCGACGATTCAATCTTGGCGACGGCATGCAGTTGGTCGAGTGTTTGATGTTTCATGGCCAGCTCCTGTTGAGGCAGCGAAGCGCCCACGCCTTCAAGGGAATTACCGCGCGTTAATGCTTCGACAAGAGCGCCAGGCTGGAGAATTCGACACAACCGGATTGGGCCGGCGGGATCATAAACACGCCGGCTGCGTTCATCGACGGGGGCGCTTGTGACAAGCCACTGATCCGCGACGGGATGCATCCATGTTCATCCAGCCAATCGACTATTTCCTTGCCGTCTGGTTCGCTCTTGCCGCCGCCTCGACGCTTTATGTCGGCTTCGATCAATACCGCAACAATCCCGAACCGGTGGTGATGAAATGGGGCTTCATCCTGGTGACCCTCTATATGGGCCCATTGGGGCTGCTGCTTTATGTGCTTGCAGACAAGGAGCCACGTCCAGGCGAGCATGAAGACTTCACCAGGCCGCTGTGGAAACAGGGGGTCGGCTCGACCATCCACTGCGTTGCCGGCGATGCGACCGGCATCATTCTCGCCGCAGTCATCACGGCAACGCTTGGCCTGCCGATGTGGCTCGACCTCATCGTCGAATATCTGGCGGGCTTTGCCTTCGGCCTGTTCATCTTCCAATCGCTGTTCATGAAATCGATGATGGGCGGCACCTACTGGGAGAACGTGCGCAAGAGCTTCCTGCCCGAGTTCATCTCGATGAATTTCATGATGGCCGGCATGGCGCCCGTCATGAGCTTTCTGATGATGGGACGCGACATGCGCGCCATGGAGCCGACCGAGCTTTTGTTCTGGGGCGTGATGTCGATCGGCGTCATCGCCGGCTTCACGCTCGCCTATCCGGCCAATGTCTGGCTGGTCGCGCGCGGGCTGAAGCACGGATTGATGACGCAGCGCCCGCAGGCGAACGAAACGAGCAGTGGAGAGCCGACCGCCCACCAACAGCACGCTACGCATCACCCCAACGCCGGCGACGATCGACGAAGCCGCAACACCTCCCGCAAGTCCAAACGCAGCGGCCATCAGATGGAGACGGACGCTACGACGCCGCAGATTGCGGCCCTCGGTATTGTGTCGGTGTTGGCGTTGGCGATCGGCATGGCCGCGCCGGCGAACTGGCTGAACCTGACGCTTTCGGCGCGTGACGTCGGCGGCGCGATCATGCCGCAAGGCATGATCATGGGTCGCGACACGCCGGCGGAATCCATGCGTGACATGGCTGCAACCGATCCGCGTCGCGTTACCTCGTCCTATGGTCTTGCCGCCAAGGGCGACCAGGAACTGCCATTCCGTCTAGAGAACGGCGTCAAGGTGTTCGAGCTCAGACCATCGGTGGTCCGCTGGCAGATCCTGCCCAACGTCGCGGTCGACGCCTATGCCTACAATGGCCAGATTCCCGGTCCGCGCATCCACATTCGCCAGGGCGATAAGGTTCGCATCGACGTCACCAATGACCTGCCCGAGGAAACCACGGTGCATTGGCACGGCATGATCCTGCCGAACCAGATGGATGGACCTGCCGAGATCACCCAGCCGCCGATCGAGCCTGGACAATCCTATTCCTATGCGTTCACCGCGACCCAGCACGGGACCTACTTCTATCATCCGCATGCCAAGCCGGACCGCACCCAGGCGCTGGGGCTTTATGGGGCGCTGATTATCGATCCCGCCAATCCTGCCGACGAGGTTCCGGCTGACCACGACTATGTCATCGAACTTCAGGAATGGCTGGTGCGCGATGGGCTGACTTATCCGTCGATGCCCATGGAAGGCGGCATGCCGAACTTCTTCACCATCAACGGCAAAGCCTATCCCGCAACCGACACCATTCCTATGAAGGTGGGCGAGACGCTGAAGGTGCGTTTCATCGGCACCAACAACGGCTTCGTCCATCCAATGCATATCCATGGCGGACCCTTCGAGGTCGTCGCCCGTGACGGTGAGACGCTTTCTCCCTCGGCGCGCTTCCTAGCTGATACCATCAATGTCGGACCGGGACAGCGCTATGACGTCGTGTGGAAGGCGCTGCGTCCCGGCAAGTGGCTCATTCACTGCCACATCCCGCATCACACGACGAACAACAATGTCGAGGAGAAGGGCGGCGGCGGGCTGATGGTGGTCATCGAGGTCGGCTAGATCTGCCAACCCCTTGCGAATTTGCCGATGTCATCCGGAGGCCGCGTCGTTGCGCGCTACTTCTTGATAATGGTTCCGTTGCGCAAGTCGAATGCCTCGGTACCGCGAGCCTGGCGGTAGAAATCGTCCTGCAATTCGCCCCACTCGCCGAGAAAGGCGCCGCAATTGCTGCAATGAATTGGCGTCGATTCCTTGGCGTTGTCGGGAATGTCCATTTGGATAGTCCCACAAGCCTTGCAATCGAGTTTGTCGTCCAGCCGTCGTCCCATTTCCAAATGATTGCGCATTTTCGGCCATGAGCCAATTGTCGATTTCGTACCAAATCGCTTCAACCACCGGTGAGTCCTCCAGCCATGGCTCATCGGTCAATCGCGAGAGTCAAAAAGGACGGCCAGCCCCAGTTCCCGTGCCAGCTCGACGATCGTCTCCATCAACTCATCGTCTGTATCCTGCAAATAAGGCGCGTCGCTGCGAGCGGCCTCTATCGCCGCTTTGACCGAAACGATGTCGCCGTATCGCGCACTTCGAAGCTCCTCTGCCAGAAACGCCTTGGCGGTACCGACAGGTCTTATTGCCCATCTGGCGATGCTCATGCGGCTCCCTCCCATGGTCACCTCTGCTTTATTTTGATCCTCTCCAAGGTGCAGATCAATCGATGGTACGATTCCGTACGCAACCGCTCAGCCGGTTGGGAGACAGCCATATGACGTCGTCTGGGCCATTTGTTCGTTCGGCGTTTCCCCAGGGGGGTCGACGCGAAATTGCCCAGTGTGACCAGCCCCGCGGGAACAATCGCTCGGCATGGGGGTTTCTTCAAAATCTCCCTCGAAGGATGCAAGGAGCGACCATGCGCATGTTGACGATAGCTGTCGCACTTTCCGGGGCGGTCATCATTCAGCCCGTCTACGCCCAAACTGTTGGACCGCAGCTTCCCCAGGTGACGCCACCGCTGGGCGAAGTGCAACCGGAGCAGGCGCTGCCAGATCCAGGCTCTGCTGATTTGAATTTCACCGGCGTTGCCATTGTCGCCGTCGAGGATCTGCCTGACGAAATCAAGGCGCAGGCGGATGCCGTGATCAATCAGACCAGCGCCGAAGATTTGCTACGCCTGCAAAACTCAGTCGATGCTTCGCCTCAAGCGACATCGGCCTTGAGGGCGAATGGGCTCAATTCCTCGCAGGTTGTCGCTGCAAACATAGATGGCGATGGCACCCTGACGCTGATCATTCAGACGACGACTTGAGGCGCCGAACCATTCGCATCACGCCTTGCCCCGACAGTCGCGGAGAGCAGCAATGGTCGAAGCCGCCGTTCGCAACTTCACCATCAATTTCGGGCCCCAGCATCCCTCGGCCCACGGTGTTCTTCGGCTGGTGCTCGAACTGGACGGCGAGATCGTCGAGCGTGCCGATCCGCATATTGGCTTACTGCATCGCGGCACCGAAAAACTCATAGAGCACAAGAACTATTTGCAAGCGCTGCCCTATTTCGACCGGCTCGACTATGTCGCGCCGATGAACCAGGAGCATGCGTTCTGCCTCGCTGCCGAAAGACTGCTCGAAATCACCGTTCCAAAGCGTGGACAACTCGTCCGTGTTCTCTTTTGCGAAATCGGCCGGCTTCTGTCGCATCTCCTCAACGTCACGACGCAGGCCATGGATATCGGCGCGCTGACGCCGCCGCTTTGGGGATTTGCGGAGCGGGAAAAGCTGATGGTTTTTTACGAGCGCGCCTCCGGCGCCCGCATGCATGCGAATTATTTCAGAATCGGCGGCGTGCACCAGGATATGCCTCCGAAGCTTCTCGACGACATCTGGGCTTTCTGCGATCCGTTCCTCAAAGTCTGTGACAACCTCGACGAATTGCTCACCGGCAGCCGTATCTTCAAGCAGCGCAATGTCGATGTGGGCGTGATCGGGCTGGAGGATGCCTGGGCCTGGGGATTTTCCGGCGTGATGGTGCGCGGATCGGGCGCCGCATGGGATTTGCGCAAGGCACAGCCATACGAATGTTACCCGGACATGGATTTCGACATTCCCGTCGGAAAGAACGGAGACTGCTATGACCGCTACCTGGTCCGCATGGAGGAGATGCGCCAGTCGGTGCGGATCATGAAGCAATGCCTGGAAAAACTGCGGTCACCCGAAGGCCAGGGGCCGGTCGCGCTTGCAAACCAGAAGATCACGCCGCCGCGGCGCGCCACGATGAAACGCTCGATGGAGGCGACCATCCAGCATTTCAAACTTTATACCGAGGGGCATCGCGTGCCGGCCGGAGAAGTCTACGCCGCGGTTGAAGCGCCAAAGGGAGAATTCGGTGTTTATCTGGTTTCCGACGGGGGCAATGTCCCTTACCGGTGCAAGATACGCGCGCCATCCTTCGCCCATCTGCAGGCGATGGATTTCCTGTCTCGAGGGCACATGATCGCCGACGTTGCCGCCATCATCGGATCGCTCGACATCGTGTTTGGCGAGATTGATCGTTAGCCGTCCGAAGGTGTGCTTTGCCCCGCGATGAAGGTGTGCTTTGCCCCGCGATAAAGAAACTCCCCTTCGTCCTACGCGTGGATGGGAGGCTCTTCATTCTCGTCGGGATTGGGCAGCGGGGTCTCGTCCGGGAGCCTTTCCGGTTCGGGTTCCTCGATCGGCTCGGGCTTCCATGTTGGAGGGGGCACGGGAACATCGCGATTTGGGTCTGGCTGTCTTGGCTGTGGCATCGAACTATCTCCGTTCAGTCGGAACAACTCGTGCGCCGTGGCATGGTTCCTGGCAGAATCCAGCGAGATCGTTACGCCCTCGGGACACGAGTATGTTGGTCCGCCCAGGTGAAGGCGCAAAAGTTGCAGATCGTTCGGAACCGGTCGGATTTTCGAGCCGTTGTCGTCGACAGGGATCAAGGAGAAGCGCGATGAAGGACAAGGAAGGAAATATCGACCATACATTGCCGCAGGTCGCCATCGACGATCAGCAGGTGCGACAACTGGCGGCCACGACCGATTTGCCGTCCAGGCAGGCTCGCGAACTGGTGCGCCGTCACGGCAACGACCCCCGGAAGCTGGAAGAGTTGGCGAAATCGATCAACGCCACCAATTGAGTCAAGGCCAATGGACACCACGGCGCATGCCGCTGGCGTCAGATTTCGAGCAAGGCGTAGGGGCGGCCGCTTGGCTTGGCGACATGCATGGCGACGTTGTAGACCTTGGCTCCGCCAGGTGTTTGACCTTCGTAAGAACCGCGATGTGCATGACCGTGCACGACAGCACTAACCTGGAATCGATCGATCGTCTCCGCCAGGCGTGAAGAGCCCAGAAATGGAAATATCTCCGGCGGTTCTCCCGCGACTGTGTCGGCAATTGGCGCGTAGTGGAGGATCACCAGTGTGCGCTTCGCCCGCACCTGGCGCATCGCATTTTCAAGTCGCATTGCCTCGTTCACGCTTTCCGCGACCATCGTCTTGATCGCCGGTTCACCGAATGAGCCGAGCATGCGTGAGCCGAAGCCGCCTATGAATCCCTTCACGCCGACAAAACCCACCTCCTCGATTTCAACTGCCTGCCCGTCGAGGAGATGAACATGCGCCTGGCGCAGGATCTTCGTGACGTCTTCCACCGCACCAGACTCGTAGTCATGATTGCCGAGCACCGCCACGACCGGGATCGAGCAGTTGCGCAGATCCTCGGCCAGCATCTCCGCTTCACGAGGCTTGCCGAGATTGGTCAGATCTCCCGTGAGAACGAGAATGTCGGCTTCGCTCGATATCTCGCCGAAGAGGTCGCGATACGAGGTTTGCGCATCTTCCCGCACATGGAGATCCCCGACCGCGGCAACTTTGAGCGCGCGTGCGCCCTCCTTGGGCGCGCTGCTCTTGACGGGATCAGCCATCACGGAATTCTCCCACACCACCGACGCCGGCGAAGCCCCATTCCTTGACGTCGATTTCGTAATCGGTTTGCGAAAGCAGCCGCCCACGGCAGATCTTCATCCTTGGAGACGGCAACTGCCGTTGCTTGGCGAGGCGGTCGAGCAATTCATCGAGCAGCCACGCCGGGATATGATCGCGCTCGCTCGGATAGATCCACCTGAAATTGATAAGCTGCATCAACAGAACCTCCCAGTGAACCTCCAGATAAGAAAGCAGCCGGTGCCAATCGATCTGATCGCCCGCCTTGAGAATCGTATGAGCGATATCGGCGCCATCGTGTCGCCCTCTGTCCTGGATAAAGCATTTGGACCAGATGAGTTCGGTCGGGCCGATGATCCGCACCCTGCTGCCCAACAGCTCTGTTTGGCGGGCGTGTTCCAGCCACAGGTCGCCAACAGGCACCGTGCCGTTAGCCGAGCCGAATATGACGTCGAAGAAATGCGTGCCCTTGAACACCTTGCCGAGCCACCGGTCATCCTCGATTTCGACGGCATATCCAAGCTGCTTGAAATGGGCCAGGATCCGCGCGTAGTCGCCTGCCTTGCAGAAGATATCGAGGTCCTTGGTCTGGCGGGTGACACCCGTATAAGCGCTTACCGCGTAGGTCCCGGCGACCAGAAAGGGTATGTCGGTGGCGGTAAGCTCACGGATTGCTTCCGTGTAAAATACCTCCGCCTCGGCATTTTTGAGCGTCGGCGCCGCTTTTGCATCGATCTTGGGAAGCGAGACCAGAACGTTTTCAGGCAATGGACCATTGGTCATGAAACGATGACTCCGAATCCGGCAACCGGCAGTCGCCCGCTGTGGTAACAACGTGAACCTCGCCTGGTTCCGCTATCAGGCGACCAGCCAAGGTTCATTCTCGTCACGTACTGGAAATTTCGGGATCGCGCCTGCCGACGCAAGCCGCCCCAACGTCCTCGCCGGCAGCGCAATGTCGCCTCGAAATCGGCGCATGCCACCGCCAATGCCCCGTTGGCCCAAATTTGAAACACCAGGTGGGTGATCGATCTCGATTGTTTTAGAGTTTATTGGGCTTACCCGATCGGCACAAAGCTGAAGCCGGGGCGCTTGACTTAACCGCACCCGATCGGCGTGCGCTAAGCATCATCAGGATCCATCAAGGCATGACCCCCTCGCCTCCCTTTCTCGGCTTTCCAGACCGTCTCGCAGATGGTCACATGCCCCGCGCGGTGATCTTCGGGGCCGGTCACGGCAGCACTTATCCCGGCAAGGACAGCCGCGGCCACGCCTTGGCGGCGGATGCCATCCGCGCTGCGAGCCAGGACGACGCCACGTTCGTCGGGCACTGGGATTTCGATCTCGGCGGTCCGCTGTTCGACGGCAAGCCGGTGTCTTGCATCGACGCCGGCGATATCTTGACCACCATGCATGACAATGCCGGCAACAGGGTCAGGATCGAGGCAAAAACGTGCGAGATCCTGGCATTGCCGGCCGTGCCGATCCTGATCGGCGGCGACTGTTCCATGACCATTCCCTTCCTCGCCGGCTTTGCGGAGCACGGGCCGGTCTGGGTCCTGCAGATCGACGCCCATATCGACTGGCGCGACGAGGTGTATGGCGAACGCCACGGCTATTCGAGCCCGATGCGCAGGGCGAGCGAGATGCCGCATGTAGCAGGCATGGTGCAAGTCGGCCTGCGCAGCGTCGGCAGCGCACGCATCACCGAGATCGAAGCGGCACGGCGCTATGGCAGCCACTTCGTGACCGCCCGCGAGGTTCACGCTCAGAGCGTCGAAGCCGCGCTCCGGCATATTCCGGAAGGCGCGCGGGTTGTCGTCACCCTCGACTGTGACAGCCTCGATCCAAGCATCATGCCGGGCGTGGCGGCGCGTACACCCGGCGGCCTCACCTACACGCAGGTGATCGACCTGATCGCCAGCCTCGGCAGACGGGCCCGGATCGCAGGGTTCGACCTTGTCGAGTTCTATCCTCCGGCCGATATCGACGGCCTGTCAGCGCTGACCGCCGCGCGCCTTCTCGTCAATGTGGTCGGCACCGTCGTCCGGCAGGTTTGATGTCAAAACCCTGCTCTTCGCCGCAGACCGGCCCAAAAGCGCGTGAGGGAGCTCGCGGTTGAAATGCCCTTTTCCACACCTGAGTACTCGATCCTGCCTTGTCCGGCCGGCTCGTCGCTCCAGACCAAGTTGAAAGCAATGCCCTTGAGCCCAAGTTCCCCGATCCGGCGTACGATCGTCTCCTGCAGATAGATATCGGATATTCGCACCCCATCGGCACGCTCGGGCAGCTTGAATATCTCGGTACCGCCGATTGCGTCCGCTCGAAGGACGAGGCTTTCGATCACCATTATGCCGCCATCGTCAAAGCGAACGATCTTTGAACGTTCCTCATCCAGCGCATCGATCACGGTGGTGACATTGAAGAGCGATATTGGCTCGTCAGCACGAAGCGGCAGGAATTCACCGTACGGTTCGAGGGTTGGCCGAAGCAACTTCAACGCCCTCGCCCGCGGGATGAGCACATGCTCGCCAAGCCATGGAAAATCTGAATATTGCCGGAGCGTACCGTCGTCGTGTTCGCACAGGATCTCCATCCCGGGCGGATGCCATTGTCTCTGCTTCCGGCCGCAGAGCGTCGAAAACAGCTGGTAGTCGTCCGCCTGTCGAGGAAGGACCCATTCCTGTCCTTCGACCACGCTCAGGACATAGATATTCATCCGATCCCCCGCACATCATTGCCTTGGTAGGCTCGGCCTGCTGCGCGGCTCTTCGCGCGCGTTCTCACCGCTGGTCCGCGACAGCCGTTTGCGGCACCGGCGGCAATTCGGGTGCATCCATCCCCTTGAAAGGGTCACGCCAGGGGCCGATGTCTTCAAGCCGACGGTACCAGCGGCTGACAGAGGAATAATCGTCGAGCGGCAATCTGGCGGCATCGTTGAACGGCAGAAAGGTCGCCATTCGAAAATCGGCATAGGAAACCGAATTCCCGACCAGCCACTGCCGCTCGGCAAGCACGGCGTCGAGTATTGCCGCGGCCGTATGGAATTGGTTTAGGCCCTCCTCCACCCGCTTCTGATCGATCGGGCCGATGCCGTACCGCTGTTTGGTCCCACGTTCGAAATGCACCGTGTCGCAAGCGAGTGCGAAGTGCTCCTTGCCCCAGCTCAGCCAGCGGATCATCTCGGGTTCGTCATCGCCGCTGCGCCAGAAATCCGAATGCGCATCGCGCGAGAGCCGGCAGGCTATGGCGTCTGCCTCCCAGAGGCTTTTTCCCTCTTCTTCCGCGAGGATGGGCAGCGAGAGATTGGGATTTAACCGGCGAAATTTCTCCGCTTGCCCCGGAGCGAATGGCGAGGCGAATTCAAATTCGACTTTCGCGTCGAGATGGAGTGCCGCCGCGACCGCCAATCGAGGATTGGGATTGCGGCTGAAATACAGCTTCACTGGGCACTCCCGACATGGCTGGATCTGCCGATCAGGAACGTCATAGCAGCCGTATCTGATAGCTCATCGCGCGCTTTGCGCCCGGCGCGATCAGAATCAGGCCCGGTTTGTCGACAAAATCACCATCGAAATCCACCGGGCTTGCAAGGCCGTGCCAAGGTTCGATGCAAAGGAATGGCGCGCCGCTCGGCTTTGACCAGACGCCCAACTCCCGAACCCCTTGCCAGGACATCTCCAGAGCCGGGCCACGCTCGGCGGCATAACGCACGATGGAGCTGGCGGGCTGGTCCATGATCACCGCGTCCTCGTCGAACAACCGCTCAGAGAGCGGGAGTATGTTGCCTTCGACAGGCGTCGGCTGTGGCGTTTTCAGCAGCAGTCCGTCCTTAAGGCGGCGGATCGGCGCCGGCTCATCATCGGCAAAGATCAGCCGGTAGTCCGTCTTGGCCAAATCCGGCTGCAAGGGCCAATTGAATGCCGGGTGCGCCCCGATCGACGCCGGCAGGAACTCATCGCCGGTGTTGGTGATGTCGAAAGTCACATCAAGCTGCTGGCGGACCAGCGTGTAGGTCACTTCAAGCCGAAAGGCGAACGGATAGCGCGCCCGGGTGTCGGCGTCGTCGGTGAGCACCAGCGTGCAGGATCGCGGTCCCTTCTGCGCCCAGGCAAACGGCTTGTCGCGCGCAAACCCGTGCTGCGTCATTGGATAGGTCCGGCCGCGATGGCGCAGGTGATCGCCCGCCAGCCGCCCCACGATCGGGAACAGCACCGGCGAGTGCCGCCGCCATTCTGGCCCCGCCTGCCACAGGAATTCAAATCCGTGCGCGTCTTGCAGCGCAATCAGTTCGGCGCCCTGCGCGACGATGGTCGCCGAGATACCATCGCCATGAAGCGTTTGGCTGTCCTGTGCCACATTTCCTCGCGGGTCGTTGTTGAAGGCCGGCGCGGCGGGCAGACTAGCAAAAGCTCTTGGGGACTCAAGGTGTAGCCTGGTTCTGCAGGAACGAATTGTGGCCGGAGGATCTCCCTCCGGCCACCTCTCCGCATCAAGAGCAATAACCCTCGCTCTTGCCCACAGCGGATAGTCGTTATTCGCGTTCGCCGGTAAAATTCAGCAGCAGCTGGAAGATGTTGATGAAGTTCAGATAGAGCGAGAAGGCGCCGAAGACGGCAAGTTTCTGGCGCGATTCCGCGTCGAAATTCTCGGCATACTGTTCTTTGATCGTCTGCGTATCCCAGGCGGTCAGGCCGATGAACACGGCGATGCCGATCACCGAGATGGCGAACTGCAGCGCGGTCGAGCCGAGGAAGATGTTGACGATGCTGGCGACCACCACGCCGATCAGGCCCATGATCAGGAATGACGAGAACTGGGTCAGGTCGCGCTTTGTCGTGTAGCCGTAGAGACTGGTGGCTCCGAACATGGTGGCGGCGATGAAGAAGGTGCGCGCGATGCTGGTTCCGGTGAAGACCAGGAACACGGAGGCGAGCGACAGGCCCATGACCGCGCAGAAGGCCCAGAACATCGCCTGGGCACTCGCCGCCGACATGGTCTGCATCTTGAACGAGAACAGCATGACGAAGGCGAGCGGCGCCAGCATCACCACCCATTTCAGCGGGCTGGAGAAGATCGGCACGTAGAGCGCCGGCGTCGATGAGATCATGAAGGCGACGAGGCCGGTGACCACCAGGCCGACGCCCATGTAGTTGTAGACGCGCAGCATATGCTGGCGCAGGCCCTCGTCGAAGATGGCTCCGGTTTGGGCGCCGGCGCCGACGCGATATCCCAGATTGGGGGTGTTCATTTGCGTTCTCCTTTGTGGATCGATCAGTAAAGCGTCTTGGCAAGCGTCTCGGCGGCGCGGTCGAGGTCGTGGACCTCGCTTCGTCCGACCACCGCATAGGCGACATCGCCGATCTGGAAATAGGCCGACGAAATGTCGCCCGAGGGCGCTATCGCCGGCTTGACGACGTCGAAGGTTCCGGGCCGGATCGCAAACAGCGACACCAGCCCCATGTCTTTCGTCTCGACCGCCATCTCGACGCTCGGCCCAAAGCGCGACGGATAGATCTGCACGTCGCGCACCCTCCAATCCGTCGGCAGCGACGGCATGACGATGGCAGTGGCGGCGCGGATTTCGCCGGCGTTGTAATTGGGCGTTTCCGCCTGCGATGGCATGCTCTCGCGCACCAGCGTCGTCCTGTGGGCCTGCACCGCCTCGTCGACATAGGCGGGCGGCTGCGGCGAGGCGACGACCTTGGTCACCGACATCGGCCCGATGATGCCGTTTGCCAGCCAGCCGGCGGCGACGAAGCCGGCGACCGCCGCCGCGCGCTGCAACACGCCGAAGAGCCGGCCGCGGGCAAGCCCCCTCTCCAGCCGCCGCGCGGCATCGGCGGTCGCGGGGCGCGCCATGCCCTTGGAGCCGGCAAGCGCCACGCGCAGTTCATCCCGGGTCCTGAGATCCGACATCACGCGCGCCGCCGCCTCCGGGCGAGCGGACAAGAATGCTTCGACCTCGATGCGGCGGGTGACGTCGACCTGGTCGTCGACATAGGCGTCGAGGTCGACATCGGTCACGGGATCGACAGTTGCGGTCATGACGGGCCTCCAACGATCCTGAGGTGGTTTTTTGCCTTCGCGGGCTCCTCCATCTCGCGCAGTGCCGCGCGCGCCCTGCCGATGCGTGACATCAGCGTGCCGAGCGGCACGCCGCTGGCATCGGCGGCCTGTTGATAGGAGAGGCCTTCGATGGCGACGAGGTGCAGCGCTGAACGCTGTTCTTCCGGCAGGCTGAAGAAAGCCTCGCGCACCTGCGCCAGGCGCACCGAATGTTCCTGTGGTGCCGGCGTGCTGCCGTCGGCCAGGTATCCAGCCTGTTCGACGCGCGACGCTTCGGACTTGCGGGACCGCATCTTGTCGATGAAGGTGTTGTGGACGATCGACAGCAGCCACGCGCGCAGGTTTCCGCCGGAGCGGAACGTGCTGCGCCGCTCATAGGCGCGCACCAGCGCGTCATGGACAAGATCCTCGGCGTCGGTGCTGTCGCGCGTCAGCGAGCGCGCATAGCGACGCAGCGAACCGAGCTGTCCTATGATGTCAAAGCGTGGCACCGGCGGTTTCATGTCCTGTTTACGGAGCATGTAGGGATTTTAATCCCTGCCCTGCCAATTTTTTCCCTTTGAGGACATCGTTCGCCTCTACCCTCGCCTCGCAGCATCGAGGGGCTATCCCTGGAACCGCATGATGAAGCCGAGAATACAAGCTCCCGGAATCGTTGTGCGGGTGATTTCCATCGGTGCATCGATGGCAGGCATGGCGGCAGTGAGCCCAATGTGGCGACTGGAATGCAGTAGATCGTGCCTACTTCACACGCCTCTTCTCCAGCTTCCGCGCCAGAGTCCGGCGGTGCATGCCCAGCCGTCGTGCCGTCTCCGAAATGTTGAAGTCGGCCTCCACTAACGTCTCGTGGATGCGCTCCCATTCGAGGTTCTTTATCGAGGTTGGTCGCTCGGCGAGCGGCACCGAAGCATTGCCTTCGACCTGGCCGAAAGCCGCTTCAATGTCGTCTGTATTGGCGGGTTTGGCGAGATACTGGCAGGCGCCGAGCTTGATCGCCTCGACAGCGGTGGCGATGCTTGCAAAGCCGGTCAACACGACGATCCGCATTTCAGGATCGTGCTCGTGCAGCGCCCTGACGCATTCCAGGCCCGAGCCGCTGGCAAGCTTGAGATCGACGACGGCATATTGGAAGGCAACGGTGCCGATCAGCGCATGCACGCCGTCGACGCTCCGGCAGCTATGTGTTTCGTAATCACGCCGTTCGAAAGACCGGCGCAGTGCGTTGGCAAAGGCGATGTCGTCCTCGACGATCAACAGCGTGCGTTTAGTCGGCATTGTGCCCTCGCGCAGACAGAGCAGCCAGTGGCAGATGCAACGTAACCGAAGCTCCCCCCTCGGTTCTATTTCTTACGGTGACGGTACCCCCCAGCTTGCGGATGACATTGACGACCAGAAACAGGCCGAGCCCACTACCTGGCCGGTTTTTGGTCGACGTGTAGGGCTTGCCGAATTCTGCAAGCATGGCTTCTTCAAATCCCGGTCCCGAGTCGACGACTTCGACGATGAGATCGTCCGCGTGGCGGCTGACGATCAACCCGACCCATAGAGGCGACGCTTCAAGTGCGTTGTCCAGTACATTGAACATCACCTGTTTGAGCGCGGGATCGGAGACGATCTCCTGGTTGGCGCCGAAACGCCTGGTGTATTCGAAACCTTGCGGCAGCCGTGTCGATTTCCATTCGGTCACCAGCTCCGCCAGGAAGGCGTCGACGGAGGTGCGAACCGTGCCTTCGCCGCGCAATTCGCCCGACGACATCAGGATTCCCGAAACGATCTTCTTGCAACGGTCCAACTGGCCCTGCATCTCCCGGATTTCCTGCGCCAAATCCGGATCTGCCTCGAGAGCCGGCATGCGCTGCCAGTCGTTGAGGATGACGGAAAGCGTGGCCAGCGGCGTGCCGAGCTCATGCGCGGCACCGGAGGCGAGCAGGCCCATCCTGACGATGTGAGCCTCCTCCGCCGACTGCTGGCGCAAATCCGCAAGATGGGCGTCGCGGGTGCGAATGTTGTTCTGGACCCTGGTGATGAACAGCACCAGAAGCGTTGCCGCCAGGACGAAACAGATGAACATGCCCTGGATGTGCAGGCTGAACAGCCCGGCACCGTGTGCGGCGGGCAGACTGATCTCACGGTAGAAGGTGGTCAGCGCAATGAAGCACGTGCTTGCAATGAGGACAAGGGCCCAGACCGACCATGTCTCCAGCAGCACCGCGCCTAGGATGACCTGGAGCAGGTAAAGCGAAATGAAGGGATTGGACGCGCCGCCGCTCAGGTAAAGCTGGACCGTCAACGCGGTGACGTCGAGCAGCAGCCCAAGAAACAGCTCGGTGTTGGTGATCGCGTCCTGGCTGCTGTGCCGGCGCAGGCTGGCGACATTGAGAGCGATCAGCAGCAGGATCACCACCGCCATCGGGACCAGCGGCAATCCGATGCCGAGCACGTAGCGGACGAACAGGATCGTCACGATCTGACCACCGACCGCGATCCAGCGCAGTTGAATCAGAAGCAGAAAATTCTGTTTGTTGGTCTTGTCGTGCAGAGTCATTGGGCCGGGAGGTCCCCAGCCCTGGCCAAGCAGGTCACTCAAGCGGGCGTCCGATCCAGGCGCTGGTTGAGCCTCAGCGCAAGCAACGTGCATAGCGCTCCCGACAACAGATAGGCGCCTGATGAGATCAGCCCGAAATGGGCGGACAGGAACAGGGCGACTATGGGGGCGAAGCCCGCCCCGAACAGCCAGGCGAGATCCGAGGTCAGCGCTGCCCCTGTATAGCGGTAGGTCTTTGAAAAGTTCGAGGCGAGTGCTCCTGAAGACTGGCCGAACGACAGGCCGAGCAGGACGAAGCCCAATACCATGAAGACGGACTCTCCGACGAAGCCGCCATCGAGCAGCTGTGGCGCGAAACCGCTGAAAACGGCGATGGCCACCGCCGAGCCTCCTAGCAAGGGCCAGCGCCCAACCCGGTCTGCGACGAAGCCCGAGATCGCGATTGCCGCCAGGCCGAAGAAGGCTCCGATCGTCTCGATGACGAGGAACCGGGCCGGTCCCTCGCGCGTGAACAGGAAAATCCAGGACAGAGGAAACACCGTCACCATGTGGAACAGGGCGAAGCTCGCCAGCGGCGCGAAGGCGCCGAGCACGACAGTGCGCCCTTCGGCGCGCAACGTTTCGCGGACGGAAGTCGGCTCCAGTTCCTGGCCTTCGAACAGTTTGGTGTATTCCGGCGTCACCACGATGCGCAGCCGTGCGAACAGGGCGACGACATTGATGGCGAAGGCGACAAAGAACGGGTAGCGCCAGCCCCAGCTGAAGAAGTCTTCGGCCGACAGGTTGCCGACGAAATATGCAAACAGGGCGCTGGCAACGATGAGCCCGAGTGGTGCGCCCAGCTGCGGGATCATCGCATACCAGCCGCGGCGCTTTTCGGGCGCATTCAACGCCAGCAGCGAGGCAAGTCCGTCCCATGTCCCGCCCAGCGCCAGTCCCTGACCGATCCGGAACATGGCCAGCAGCCAGGCCGAAGCCTGGCCGATCTGGTCGTAACCGGGCACGAAGGCTATCGACACGGTCGAGGTCCCCAGCAGGAACAGCGCGATGGTGAGCTTGGCGCTGCGTCCGTAGGCGCGGTCGAGCGCGGTGAAGATCGCCGTCCCGATCGGCCGCGCGATGAAGGCAAGCGCGAAGATGGCGAAGGAGTAGAGCGTGCCGGTCAACGGGTCGGCATAAGGAAATACGAGCTTCGGAAAAACGATGACGGAAGCGATCGCGTAGACGAAGAAGTCGAAGAATTCCGACGTCCTGCCGATGATGACGCCGACAGCGATTTCGCCGGGCTTCACCTCATGATGCCGCGCGTTGATCCGTCTTGCGTCGGCTTCGATCTTCGAAGTTGGGCTCACAGCATTCTCCGTCGCCCCGCCGCGGTCTTACGATCGCTTGCCATGTGCGCGGGCCAGGTGCTTTGATGACGCCTGCCGCGTCATTGCGGCATTGGACAAATTGTCCAATGCCTTCATTGCCGCGGTACGGTTAGCACTGGGGGGAACAACCGACAGGTCATACATTGAGCCGTCTCCGTACCCTTTTCCTGCTGCCCCTGCTGGCATTGCTCGGCTCCTGCAGCATGGTCGTCATGAACCCTGCCGGCGACGTCGCCGCGCAGCAGCGCGACCTGCTGATGGTGTCCACGGCACTGATGCTGATCGTCATCATACCGGTCATGGCTCTCACCATATTCTTTGCCTGGCGATACCGCCAGTCCAACCGCGAGGCGCGCTACGAGCCGGATTGGGACCACTCGACCCACCTCGAACTCGTCATTTGGGCTGTGCCGCTTCTGATCATCATCTGCCTGGGCGCAGTGACCTGGATGGGCACCCATCTGCTCGACCCCTATCGTCCGATCGGACGTGTCGCGGCCGGCAAGCCGCTGCCGCCGGACGTGCGCCCGCTTGAGGTCGAAGTCGTCGCGCTCGACTGGAAATGGCTGTTCATCTATCCGCAGTACGGCGTGGCCATGGTCAACGAACTGGCTGCGCCGGTCGACCGGCCGATCAGCTTTCGCATCACCTCCGCATCGGTGATGAACTCCTTCTACATTCCAGCACTGGCCGGCCAGATCTATGCAATGCCGGGTATGGAAACCAGGCTGCACGCCGTCATAAACAAGTCCGGCGACTATGAAGGGTTCTCCGCCAATTACAGCGGCGCCGGCTTCTCGGGAATGCGCTTCGCGTTCCACGGCCTGGACGATGCCGGTTTCCAGGCATGGATCGCGAAGGCAAAGGACGGCGGCGGCAAGCTCGACCGAAACGGCTATCTGGAACTCGAACAGCCCAGCGAGAACCAACCCGTGCGCCACTATGCGGCGGTGGATGCCGATCTCTACAAGGCGATCCTCAACATGTGCGTCGAGCCCGGCAAGATGTGCATGAGCGAGATGTCGCAGATCGATGCCAAGGGCGGTCTGGGAATGGCCGGCATCCGCAACACCCTGCCGCTGCTGTATGACAAGTTCGCCCGGCGCGGCTCGATATTCGGCCCTGCCCCATCCTATGTCGCCAGCATATGCACAACCGAAGAAGCACTGGCGGCTTCGAAGGCCGATCAATCCGTCACGCCGATGACCTCGACGCCGATCGTCGGCGCTGGTCTGCAACGGCCACTGCCCCTGTCGATCCGACTGCCGTCACCTTCCGCAACCGGCACGCTTCGGTCGCCCTTCAACTCCTGAGGCGCCACGCAAGACATGTTCGACAATCCTGCTTTTCTCAAGGCGATCTTCGGCCGGCTTACGCTCGAGTCGCTGCCGCTGCACGAACCCATCGTGGTCGCGACCTTCATGGTCGTCGCGCTGGGCGGCGTGGCACTCGTCGGCGCGCTGACCTATTTCAAGCTCTGGGGCTATCTGTGGCGCGAATGGTTCACCAGCGTCGACCACAAGCGCATCGGCGTGATGTACATGGTGCTCGGCATCGTCATGCTGCTGCGCGGCTTCAGTGACGCCATCATGATGCGGCTCCAGCAGGCGATGGCCTTCGGCGGTTCGGAAGGCTATCTCAATTCGCATCACTACGACCAGATCTTCACCGCGCACGGCGTGATCATGATCTTCTTCGTGGCGATGCCGCTGGTGACGGGCCTGATGAATTTCGTCGTCCCGCTGCAGATCGGCGCCCGCGACGTGTCGTTTCCGTTCCTCAACAATTTCAGCTTCTGGATGACGGTCGGCGGCGCGGTCATCGTCATGATGTCGCTGTTCGTCGGCGAATTCGCCCGCACCGGCTGGCTTGCCTATCCGCCGTTGTCGGGGATCGGCTACAGTCCCGATGTCGGTGTCGATTATTATATCTGGGCCCTGCAAGTGGCGGGCGTCGGCACGCTGCTGTCGGGCGTGAACCTGGTCTGCACCATCGTCAAGATGCGCGCGCCTGGCATGACCATGATGAGAATGCCGATCTTCACCTGGACCGCGCTTTGCACCAATGTGCTCATCGTCGCCGCCTTCCCGGTGCTGACGGCGGTGCTGGCCCTGCTGGCTCTCGACCGCTATGTCGGCACCAACTTCTTCACGAACGACTTCGGCGGCAATCCGATGATGTACGTGAACCTGATCTGGATCTGGGGCCACCCCGAGGTCTACATCCTGATCCTGCCGGCCTTCGGCATATTTTCGGAAGTGACCTCGGCCTTCTGCGGCAAGCGGCTCTTCGGCTACACGTCGATGGTCTACGCGACAGTCGTCATCACCATCCTGTCCTATCTGGTCTGGCTGCATCACTTCTTCACCATGGGATCGGGAGCGAGCGTCAACTCGTTCTTCGGCATCACAACGATGATCATTTCGATCCCGACAGGCGCCAAGATATTCAACTGGCTGTTCACCATGTACCGCGGCCGCATCCGCTTCGAACTGCCGATGATGTGGACGGTCGCCTTCATGCTGACCTTCACTGTCGGCGGCATGACCGGCGTGCTGCTCGCGGTTCCGCCAGCCGACTTCGTGCTCCACAACAGCCTGTTCCTGGTCGCGCATTTCCACAACGTCATCATCGGCGGCGTGCTGTTCGGCCTGTTTGCCGGCATCAGCTACTGGTTCCCCAAGGCATTCGGCTTCCGGCTCGATCCGTTCTGGGGAAAGATGTCGTTCTGGTTCTGGGTGGTCGGCTTCTGGTTCGCCTTCATGCCGCTCTACATCCTCGGCTTGATGGGCGTAACGCGCCGGCTGCGCACCTTTGAGGATCCCTCGCTGCAGATCTGGTTCATTATCGCCGCCTTCGGCGCCTTCCTGATCCTGCTTGGTATCCTGTCCTTCCTCATCCAGATCTTCGTCAGCGTGCGGCGGCGCGAGCAGCTTCGCGACGATACCGGTGATCCCTGGGACGGGCGCACCCTCGAATGGGCAACCTCGTCGCCGCCCCCGGCCTACAATTTCGCCTTCACGCCGGTCGTCCACGATCTCGACGCCTGGGCGGACATGAAGAATCGCGGCTACCAGCGTCCGTTGACGGGCTTCCGCGACATCCACATGCCGCGCAACACCGGAGCCGGCGTCGTCCTGGCCGGGTTGAGCGTGGTGCTTGCCGTGGCGCTCATCTGGTACATTTGGTGGCTGGCGATCGTCAGCTTCGTCGCCCTGATCGGCTACGCCATCGCGCATACCTTCAACTACGACCGGGACTTCCACATTCCGTCCAGTGACGTCACCCGCGTCGAGGACGAGCGGACACGCCTGCTCGCAGCCACCAGCCAGGCGGGATAAGCACCATGGCACACGCCGACACGGTGATCGACGACACGGTCTTCCACCTGGAAGACGACCACGGCCATGCCGAGAGCGGCAGCAGCACCATGCTCGGCTTCTGGATCTACCTGATGAGCGACTGCCTCATCTTCGCGATGCTGTTCGCGGTCTACGGCGTGCTCGGTGGCAATTACGCGGCCGGACCCGCGCCGAAGGATCTGTTCGATCTTCCGCTGGTCGCGCTCAACACCACCATGCTGCTCCTGTCCTCCATCACCTACGGCTTCGCGATGCTGGAGATGGCGAAGGGACGGGTGAAGCCCATGCAGGTGTGGCTGGTGATCACTGGCCTGTTCGGCCTCGCCTTTCTCTGCATCGAACTCTACGAATTCGCCCATTTCATCCACGAGGGGGCGACGCCGCAGCGCAGCGGCTTCCTGTCGTCGTTCTTCACGCTGGTCGGAACGCACGGCCTGCACGTCACCTTCGGCCTGGTCTGGCTGGTGGTGCTGATGGTGCAGGTCTCCAGGCACGGGCTGATCGCCGCGAACCAGCGGCGCCTGATGTGCCTGAGCATGTTCTGGCACTTCCTCGACGTCATCTGGATCGGCGTCTTCACCTTCGTTTATCTGATGGGAATGTTGCGATGAGCGTCGGCCACCACACAGACACCAGCGACCAGAGCCACGCGCGTCACGGCGTCGATCACGGCTCGCTGCGCGGCTATCTGACAGGCTTCGGCCTGTCCGTCGTGCTGACCGCCATTCCCTTCTGGCTGGTCATGACCAACCCACTCGGCAATCAGATGGCTTCGGCGATTGCCATCATGGCCTTCGCCGTCGTGCAAATCATCGTCCACATGGTGTTCTTTCTGCATATGAACACCAGGTCGGAGAGCGGCTGGACCATGATGGCCCTGATCTTCACCCTCATCCTGGTGGTGATCGCGCTGACGGGCTCGCTCTGGGTCATGTACCATCTGAACGCCAACATGATGCCCGGCCATGACATGAGTCAGATACCCTGAGAGAGGGACCTGGCTTTGGATGAACAGGCGCGGACGACACCGCATTCGAATACAGGCGACGGCCAAAGGGTTACGCGTTCACCATGGACGCTGTTGGTGCTTTGCCTTTGCGGTGCCATCGGCGTCGCAGGGTTCTCGGCGCTCGGTATCTGGCAGCTGGAGCGCCGCGTCTGGAAGCTCGACCTGATCGAGCGTGTCGACCAGCGTCTCAAGGCCGTACCTGTGGCCGCCCCGGCGCCTTCGGCCTGGCCAGAGATCAACGCCAGGGATGATGAGTATCGCCAGCTTGCCGTCACGGGCCGGTTTCTCGGTGATCGCGAGACCCTGGTCCAGGCGGTCACCGATCGCGGCGGTGGTTTCTGGGTAATGGCGCCGTTCCGAGCGGATGATGGCTTCACGATTCTGGTGAACAGGGGCTTCGTGCCGACGGACAAGCGCGATCCGGCAACCCGCCTCGCAGGCAAGCCCTCGGGCGATCACACCGGAATTCGCGGCCTGCTGCGCCTGACCGAACCGAAGGGCGGCTTCCTGCGTAACAACGATCCGGCCGCCAACCGCTGGTATTCGCGCGATGTGCAGGCGATCGCCTCGACGCAAGGCCTCGGGCAGGTCGCTCCTTATTTCATCGATGCCGATGCCACGCCCAATCCGGGAGGGTGGCCGGTCGGCGGCCTGACGGTCGTTTCGTTCCACAACAACCATCTGGTCTATGCCCTGACATGGTTCGGGCTGGCCTTGATGGTGCTGGGCGCGATCGCCTATCCGTTGCGGCAGGCTGGGAAACACGGCGGGGGCTGACCGCTGGCCGAGGCAAAGCTGAAAGGAGCAGGCAGGGCAGGCTTCCCGGCACCCCGTCTCAGGCTGGAGCACCTAGCTAAAACCGCTGGCGAAACGCGACCGATTTGCGTATCACTCCGCCGCCATTGGAGCCCTAGCGATGTTTGAAGCCCTGCAGCCCGCCCCCGCCGACAAGATCCTCGCCCTGATCGGCCTTTATCGAGCCGATCCGCGTCCAGACAAGGTCGATCTCGGTGTCGGCGTCTACAAGGATCGCGACGGCAAGACGCCGGTCATGCGCGCCGTGCGCGAAGCGGAAAAGCGCCTGCTGCAGGGTCAGGACACCAAGACCTATCTCGGCCTTGCCGGCGATACCGGCTTCAACACGGTAATGGCCAAGCTCGCCTTCGGTCCGGGCGCCGACATGACGCGCATCCGTGCCGCGCAAGCGCCCGGCGGCTCCGGCGCACTGCGGCTGGTGGCGGAACTGCTGAAGCGGACACGCTCGGATGCAACCATCTGGCTGTCGGACCCGACCTGGCCGAACCACATGCCGGTAATGCGCGCCGCCGGCCTGCAGATCCGTGAATATCCCTATTTCGATGCCGCCTCGGGCGCTGTTCGCTTCGACGACATGCTGGCGGCCCTGCGGACCGCAAAGAGCGGCGACGTCGTGCTGCTGCATGGCTGCTGCCACAACCCGACCGGCGCCAATCTGGATGCGGGCCAGTGGGCTGCCGTTTCCGATCTGGTCGTCGAGCGCGAGCTGCTGCCGTTTGTCGACATCGCCTATCAGGGCTTTGGCGATGGCCTCGAGGCCGATGCCCTCGGCTTGCGCCTGTTGGCGGCAAAAGTTCCGGAAATGGTCGTCGCCTCGAGCTGCTCGAAGAATTTTGCTGTCTACCGCGACCGCGTCGGCGCGGCGATGATCCTGGCCAGGGACGGCGCACAGGCGGATGTGGCGATGAGCCAGATGCTGTCGGCGGCGCGCGCCATGTATTCGATGCCGCCGGACCACGGTGCGGCGGCCGTGCGCATCGTGCTCGAAGACGCCACCTTGCGCGCGGATTGGGAGGCGGAGCTTGAAGAGATGCGGCTACGCATGCTCAGGCTACGCGTGCAGTTCGCCGAGGCGCTGCGCCGGCAGTCGAATTCCGACCGTTTCGATTTCGTCGCCAGCCATCGCGGCATGTTCTCCCGCCTTGGGCTCACGGAAGCGCAGGTCGAGCGACTGCGTGCCGAGCACGGCGTCTACATGGTCGGCGACAGCCGCATCAACGTCGCCGGCCTGCCCGAGGACGGCATGGACGAACTCGCCAAGGCGATCGTTTCGGTTCTTGATTGACGCGGCTTGTCTGTGGACAAGGCTTCCGCGCCGGCTGACAGCGTTAGCCGCGCGGCCGGTCGCGGGATAGCATCCGATAGACTGTTTTGACGCAATTCCGGACAGAAAACCGTTTCACACTTTTCCTGGAATAGCTCTAGATGACGCCATCGAAAGACATTTCGCGCCTGATCGAGATCATGGCGGCGCTGCGGGCGCCGAAGACCGGCTGTCCCTGGGACATCGAACAGGATTTCTCGACCATCGCGCCCTACACGATTGAGGAAGCCTATGAGGTGGCGGACGCCATCGCGCGCGGCGACCTTGACGATCTGCGCGACGAGCTCGGCGACCTTCTGCTGCAGGTTGTCTATCACGCGCAGATGGCCGAGGAGGCCGGTGAATTCGCCTTCCCGGATGTGGTGCAAGCCATCACGACGAAGATGATCCGCCGCCATCCGCATGTCTTCGGCGACGAGAAAGCCCGCAACGCCGGCATGGCCAAGGGCATGTGGGAAAAGATCAAGGCCGAAGAGAAGGCGGAGAAACGAAGCGCCCGCCTCGCGCGTGGTCTCGATCCCGAAGACAACGGCAAGGGGTTTCTGGACAGCGTGCCGGTCGCCCTGCCCGCACTGACCCGGGCGCTGAAACTTCAGGAGAAGGCCGCCCGCGTCGGTTTCGACTGGAGCGAGGCGGCGCCCATCCTCGACAAGATCGAGGAAGAGATCGGCGAATTGCGCGAGGCGCTGGCCAAGGGCGACACCGCCTCGATCAAGGATGAGTTCGGCGACATGCTGTTTGCCGTCGTCAACCTAGGCCGTCATCTCAAGCTCGATTCCGAAGCAGCGCTGAGCGGCACCAACGAAAAATTCCGCTCGCGCTTCCACTATGTCGAACAGGCCCTGGAAAAATCCGGTAGCACACTGGAAAAGGCTGATCTGGCCGAGATGGAAGCGCTCTGGAAGGAAGCAAAGACCGCGAAGTAAGTTACATTACCCGTTGTTTTTACGACGCAATCTGCTTTCGATCTCTTCGCGGGCGCTTTGCGTGGCCTTGAGCGAGATGGTGGCGCTGCCGTCATCATTGTCGCTTCGCGAAACGACATCGCCATTGCGGTAAAGCCAGTCGACAAGGCCGAACTGTGCCGGCTCGATCGTCACGGTGAGGTCTTCGAGTTCGCCCGCCATCCGCGTTTCGATGATCGCCTTCAGCGCGTCGATGCCCTCGCCGGTCACCGCCGACACCGCAATCGGCGGCGCCTTGTTGGCGTCGGCGCCGTCTGCAAGCAGCCGGGTCCGGTTGCCTTCGTCGAGCCGGTCGATCTTGTTCCACACTTCTATCACGCGCTTGGCGTCGCCGGCGTCGACACCGAGGTCGGCCAGGATGCGCTCGACATCTTCCGCTTGTGCAGCAGTGTCCGGATCGGAAATGTCGCGCAGATGAAGCACGAGATCGGCCTCGACCACCTCTTCCAGGGTGGCGCGGAAAGCCGCGATCAGATGCGTCGGCAGGTCCGAAATGAAGCCGACCGTATCGGAGAGGATGATCGGCGTGCCATGTGGGAGGCGCACGCGGCGCAGCGTCGGGTCGAGCGTGGCGAACAGCATGTCCTGCGCCAGCACATCCGCCCCGGTCAGCCGGTTGAACAGCGTCGACTTGCCGGCGTTGGTATAGCCGACGATCGCCACCACCGGGAACGGCACCTTCCTTCGCTTGGCGCGGTGCAGGTCGCGCGTGCGCCGCACCGTTTCCAGCTCCTGCTTCAGCTTGATGATCTTTTCCTGCAACTGCCGCCGGTCGGATTCGATCTGTGTTTCGCCGGGCCCCCCGAGGAAGCCGGCGCCGCCGCGCTGGCGCTCCAGATGGGTCCAGCTGCGCACGAGGCGGCCCTTCTGGTAGTTGAGATGGGCGAGTTCGACCTGCAGCGTGCCTTCCTTGGTGCGCGCGCGCTCGCCGAAGATCTCAAGAATCAGCCCGGTACGGTCCAGCACCTTGGCGTTCAGCTCTTTTTCGAGATTGCGCTGCTGCACCGGGGTCAGCGGATGGTCGACGACGACCACTTCCGCATGTCCCTCTTTGACGATTTCCGCGAACTCCGCAACCTTGCCGCTGCCGAGCAGCGTCGCCGGGCGCGGATCGTTGACGGTCACCACCGCAGTGTGGATCAGATCCAGGTTGATGGCGCGGGCAAGGCCGACGGCCTCGTCGTGACGAGCATCAGCCGAACGCATCAGCCGAGGACGGTTGGTCTCGTCGTCGTTGCGCTGGTGGCGGGTAAGGACGGGCACAATGACAACAGCCCGGGTCGGGCCCTTGGCTTCCGTCCCGGGATGATGCGTTGGTTTCCCGCGAACGGTGGCGTCCGCGTCTTTCTCACGTGCCAATCAGGCGCCCTGGCTTTCCTCGCCATCGAACATCTGAACCGGCTGGCTCGGCATGATCGTGGAAATGGCGTGCTTGTAGACGAGCTGGGAGTGACCGTCACGGCGCAGCAGGACACAGAAATTGTCGAACGAAGTGACCACGCCGGTCAGCTTGACGCCGTTGATAAGGAAGATGGTGAGCGGGTTCTTGCTCTTGCGAACTGAATTCAGGAACAGGTCCTGAAGGTTTTGCGATCGTTCCGCCATTGTTCTTGTCTTTCGCCGATCCCCTTCGGTTTGCAAGCCAATGCGCCAAATTAACGGGCGCATGTCAAGCTCGCAAACACCGTCTTGTCGTCAGTAACGACAAGCAGAACGAGATATATTGATGTTCATTCCACCTGTGCGGTTATCAGGCTGGACTTTTTTCCGCAATGTCAAAAAAGGCCTGCCGCAAGGAAAGTGTTATTGAGCCGGGGTGCCCATTGGCGACCGTATCGCCGTCGATAGCCACCACCGGCATGGCGAGTGTCGTTGCGGAGCTGATGAACGCCTCGCGTGCCGCCTTGGCCTCGGCGACGGAAAAGCCGCGCTCGTCGATCTTCAGGCCGAGCTTGGCCGCCACTTCGAACATGGTCGTGCGGGTGATGCCGCGCAGGATGCCGTGCTCGGCCGGCCTGGTGACCAGGACGCCGTCCCGAGTGACGATCCAGGCATTGGACGAGCCGCCTTCTTTTACGTTGCCTTCGGCGTCGACGAACCAGGCTTCCTGCGCACCGGCCTCCTTTGCCTTCTGCTTGGCCAATACATTGGGCAGCAGCCCGACGGTCTTGATGTCGACGCGGTCCCAGCGGTTCTCCGGCACGGTGATGACCGCGATGCCGGTCTCGGCTCGCTTTGCTCCGGCTGCGGGGTCGGCCTTCCTGGCGGTCACCACCAGGGCCGGCTTGGTGTCTGCGGAAGGGAAGACAAAATCGCGGCTGGCGACGCCGCGCGTCACCTGGACATAGACCAGGCCGTTGGCGACATGGTTGCGGTTGACCACCTCGCGCAGGATAAGCGGCAGCACGTGAGAGGTGACTGGCCAGGCGATCGACAATTCGGTCAGCGAGCGGTTCAGCCGCGCCAGATGGCGCGGCATGTCTACGATGAAGCCACGCGCCACCTCGCAGACCTCATAAACACCGTCGGCGAACTGATAGCCGCGATCCTCGATATGCACGGCAGCGTCCGCGTGAGCGACGTAGCGCCCGTTGACATAAGCAATGCGCGGCATGGGCAACCCCTGAAGAAATTATCGGGCTTTTCTTATGCGATTCCGCCGTTGCCGTAACCGGCAAATGCTTGGCCCAGCGCGGCGGCTGGATATGTCGCGCTCACACGCCCAGCGACTTCAGCTTGCGATGCAGAGCGGAGCGTTCCATGCCGATGAACTCGGCGGTCTTCGAGATGTTGCCGCCGAATCGATTGATCTGGGCGATCAGGTAGTCCTTCTCGAACTGCTCACGCGCTTCGCGCAACGGCAGCGCCATGATGTGCTGGTCGGATTGATTCGGCGTGCGCGGCATGACATCGCCGATCTCGGCCGGCAACAGATCGGCGGTGATCGGCGCATCGACGTCGTCGCCGCGCGCAAGGATCATCAGGCGCTCGACATTGTTGCGCAGCTGGCGAACGTTGCCCGGCCAGTTATGCGCCTGCAGCACGGCCAGCGCATCGTCGCCGATGCGGCGCGGCTTGATGCCGGCCTGGCGGGCGATCTGCTTCATGAAATTGTCGACGAGGTAGGGAATATCCTCGCGCCGCTCGGCCAATCCCGGCACGATGACCGGAACCACCGCGAGGCGATGGTAAAGATCCTCGCGGAAACGCCCGTCGGCAATCATCGCTTCGAGGTTCTGCGAGGTCGAGGAGATGATGCGGACATCGACCTTGACCCGCTTGGTTCCCCCTACCCGCTCGAACTGCTGCTCGACCAGCACGCGCAGGATCTTGTTCTGCGTCTCGCGCGGCATGTCGGCCACCTCGTCGATGTAGAGGATACCGCGATGGGCCTCCTCCAGCGCGCCGACCTTGCGCTCGACGCCATTCGATTCGGTACCGAACAGCTCGATTTCCATGCGCTCGGGCGTGATGTTGGCGGCGCTCAGCGTCACGAAAGGTGCGCTCTTGCGCGCCGACAGCGTGTGGATGGCGCGCGCGGCCAGTTCCTTGCCCGAGCCCGACGGTCCGATGATCATCACGCGGCTGTTGGTCGGCGCGACGCGTTCGATGGTCTGGCGCAACTGGCTCATCGCCGACGACATGCCGATCAGATCGAAGGTTTCGCCGCTGCGCAGCTTGAGGTCGGAAACCTCGCGCCGCAATTTCGAAGTCTCGAGCGCACGCTCGGCAATGAGGATCAGCCTGTCGGCCTTGAACGGTTTTTCGATGAAGTCATAGGCGCCGCGACGGATGGCGGAGACCGCCGTTTCGATGTTGCCGTGGCCGGAAATCATCACCACCGGCAAGGTCGGATGCATGGTCTTGATCTCGTCGAGCAGCGCCAGCCCGTCCAGGCGCGAGCCCTGCAGCCAGATATCGAGGAAAATCAGCCGCGGCGCGCGATCAGCTATAGCAGCGAGCGCGCTGTCGGCATCGAATGCCGTGCGGGTTTCGTGACCTTCGTCGCTCAGTATGCCCGCGACGAGTTCACGGATGTCTTCCTCGTCATCGACGATGAGAATATCAGACGCCATTACCGACCTTTTCAGTTTCTCTTTCGTTTTCCGCCCTGCTTTCGCCGCGCGGAGCCGTTGCGGCCGCAGGCGGCAGGATGATGCTGATCATCGCGCCGCGCCCATCGTGGAAGTCCGCTGGAGCATCGTGTAGTTCCAGCCTGCCGCCATGGTCCTCCACGATCTTCTTGACGATAGCGAGGCCAAGTCCGGTGCCCTTCTCGCGTGTGGTCATGTAGGGCTCGAGCAGCCGTTGGCGATTCTCGCGCGGCAGGCCTTTGCCATTGTCGATGACGTCGATTCGAATCGCACCATTCTGGCGCCCGGCTTGAATCCGGATTATGCCGTGCGAACCGTCCTTCTGTTCCAATCCGTCGATGGCCTCGGCGGCGTTCTTGATCACATTGCCGAAAGCCTGCGCCATCAGGCGGCTGTCGAAAGTGCCCTTGAGCGGCTCCGTGCCGAATATCCGCTCGAAGGTGATGTCGGCGCGGCTGACCTCGACCAGGAACGAGGCCTCACGCAGCGATTCGCGCAGATCTATCGCCTTCATCTCAGGCTTTGGCATGCGCGCGAACGCCGAGAATTCGTCCACCATACGGCCGATATCCTCAACCTGACGGATGATGGTGTCGGTGCATTGGTCGAAAACCTCGCGGTCCTCGGTAATCACCTTGCCGTAACGGCGCTTGATGCGTTCGGCCGAGAGCTGGATCGGCGTCAGCGGGTTCTTGATCTCGTGGGCGATACGCCGCGCCACATCCGCCCAGGCCGACGAGCGCTGCGCCTGAACCAGGTCGGTGATGTCGTCGACCGTCACGACATAGGATTTTTCCTCCGAGCCGTCGTCGCCGGCCTCGATGGTGATCTGCACGTTGAAGGTCCGCTCGGCACCGGCGCGGTAAAAGGTCACCTGCTCGCGATAGACGGGTTTGCCGGACTTGCGACCGATCTCGAAGACGCGGCCGACATGCGGCAGCACGGCGGAAAGATTCTGCCCAAGGGCTGCGCTGGCCGAAATCGCCAGCATCGCCTCGGCCGAGCGGTTGACGATGGTGACGATGCCGTAAGGATCGACGCCGATGACGCCGGCGGTAACGCCGGCAAGCACGGCTTCCGAGAAGCGGCGCCGTTCGTCGATCAGGTCCTTGGCCGACAGGATCTCATTGCGCTGCGATTTCAGTTCGAGAAGCATCTTGTTGAAGGTATCGCCGAGCGAGGCGACATCGCCGTCCGAAGGCCTGACGGGAACCGCGACGTCGAGATTGCCGGTCGCCACCTCGTCGGCGGCGCCGATGAGCTGGCGAATAGGCCGCACCAGACGGTCGGCGACCGCAATGCCGGTCCAGATCGCGGACAGGATGATGATGAGCGTCAGCGACAGATAGGGCAGCGCGAAGGCCACCTGCGAGGTACGGCGGTTATCTTCCAGCCCCCGATATTCGTCGGTGTTGGCCCTGACGATCTGCCGTGCCTTGATCACTTCGGGATCGACGAGCCGAATGGTGTAGAGGTAGAGTCCTTCGATCTCCCGCAGCTTGACGATGGCGCCCATGATGTTGCGCGTTTTCGGTTCGATCAGCACCGGCTTGCCGTCGGCAGCGCTGGCCACCGCGCCTTCCGGCGGCTCGGGCATGGCGAACTCCGTATCGGTCTTGGCGCTCATGACGAAAGAGCCGTCCGGCTTGATCAGCGCCGCATGGGCCAGCGAACGGCCCACGGCTTCCTTGTTCATCAAGTCGAGAAAGCCGGTACGATCAAGGCCGTAGAGCGTGCGCGACGCATCGAGATCATAGGCCATGGACAATGTCGTGCCCTGGAGGTTGCGGGCATTTTCCTGGACATAGGCGTCGGCGATCGAGAGGGACGAATTGACGATCGTCTTGGTGCGGATCTCGAACCAGCGGTCAAGGCCGATGTCGAGCGTGATCGAGGCAATGATGGCCACCATGATGGCGGGAATGGCGGCAACCAGGGCGAACATGGCGACAATGCGCACATGCAGCCGCGAAGCGGCCTTACCATGCCGGCGCGCCATCAGGATGCGGTGCACCTCACGCCCGACCAGCGCGATAAGAAACAGGACGAAAGCCGCGTTGAGGGCAATCAACGCCAGCGTCGTCGACTCGTTCGGTGTGATCGGCGTGGCGCCGACGAGGATGGTGAACGAGATCGCAGCCGTCATCAGCGCGCCGACGACCGCGATCACACCCGGCAGCGCAAGCAGCCGGCGCCCGTCACGAGCGCCGGGTTCGCTGAAGAGCGGTTGGTTTGTTGTCGGTGCCTGCGGAGCCATGTCGCCGTCTAGAGCCATGATTGCGTCGGATGTATGCAACGCATTGTGGCGATTATGCAACAAGTGTGACCGAGACGGAAATCTTTCGCGAGCCGATCCCCTGAAAAGAGCGCGGGCTCAGATCAAGGCTCAGCCCTGCCGCGATGATTTGTAGACGTTGACGCCGAGCTCGCGGATCTTCTTGCGCAGCGTGTTGCGGTTCAAGCCCAGCAGTTCCGCAGCCTTGATCTGGTTGCCGCGCGTTGCCGTCATCGAGGCCAGGACGAGCGGAAACTCGACCTCGGACAGGATGCGCTGATAAAGCCCCGCCGGCGGCAATTCGCCGGCAAAGGAAGCGAAATAGCGCTGCAGGAAGTGCTCGACCGCCTGCCCGATCGACAAATCGTCGGGGATCAGATTGCCGCCACCCGGCACCACCGGACGTTCGCCGGTCTTGAGCTCCGCCTCGATGATCTCGGCGGAAATCTCGTCCTGCGAATAGAGCGCGGCGAGCCTGCGAACCAGGTTTTCCAGTTCGCGCACATTGCCCGGCCACGGATAGCGCTTCATCAACTCGATGCCGCCGGAAGAAATGCGCTTGGTCTGCAGGCCTTCCATTTCGCCGAGCTTGAAGAAATGGCGGACGAGGTCCGGCACATCCTCGGAGCGCTCACGCAGCGCCGGCAGCCGGAGCGGCACGACGTTGAGGCGATAGAAAAGATCCTCGCGGAAGAGCCCCTGGTTGATCAGCGTGCGCAGATCCTTGTTGGTGGCAGCGACGATGCGCACGTCGGTCTTGATCGGCGTGCGTCCGCCGACCGTGGTGTACTCGCCCTGCTGCAGCACGCGCAGCAGGCGCGTCTGCGCCTCCATCGGCATGTCGCCGATTTCATCGAGGAACAGCGTGCCGCCTTCGGCCTGCTCGAAGCGGCCGGTCGAGCGGTTCTGCGCGCCGGTGAAGGCACCCTTCTCGTGACCGAACAGTTCCGATTCGATCAGGTCACGCGGGATCGCCGCCATATTGATGGCGACGAAGGGGCCGCCGCGGCGGCGGCCATATTCATGCAGCGCGCGCGCCACCAGCTCCTTGCCGGTGCCGGATTCGCCCGAGATCATCACCGTCAGGTCGGTCTGCATCATGCGCGCCAGCATGCGGTAGATGTCCTGCATGGCCGCCGAGCGGCCGACCAGCGGCATTGCATCGGGCTGCTCTTCCGGCCGCGTATCGATCTTCGGCCGGCGCGGCTCGGAAAGCGCCCGGTTGACGATGTTGAGCAGTTCGGTCAGGTCGAAGGGCTTGGGCAGATATTCGTAAGCGCCGGTTTCGGAGGCGCGGATCGCCGTCATGAATGTGTTCTGGGCGCTCATGACGATAACCGGCAGCTCCGGCCTCGCCTTCTTGATGCGCGGCAGCATGTCGAAGGCGTTTTCGTCCGGCATCACCACATCGGTGATGACCAGATCGCCCTCGCCCGCCGCCACCCAGCGCCAAAGCGTCGAAGCGTTGGAGGTGACGCGCACCTCATGACCGGCGCGTGAAAGCGCCTGGTTGAGGACGGTGCGGATCGCCGCGTCGTCGTCGGCGACGAGAATATTGCCGCGAACGGTCATTTGAGGTCTCCTTCGCCGTCATCATCGGCGCCGTTTGGCGCTTCTTTCCAGGCCGGCATCAGGATGCGGAATGTGGTGCCGCGCGGCGTCGATTCGCATTCGATGATGCCGCCATGCTCGCCGACGATCTTGGCGACCAGGGCAAGACCCAACCCGGAGCCGTTCGGCTTGGTGGTGATGAACGGGTCGAACAGGATCGGCAGGATGTCTTCGGAGACGCCGGAGCCATTGTCGCGCACGCAGAATTCCAGCGGCAGCGACACGCGGTCCTGCGTGCCCGGAACGGAAACACGGATGCCCGGCCGGAAGGCGGTCGACAGCACGATCTCGCCTTGCGGGTCGCTGCCGATCGCCTCGGCAGCGTTCTTGACCAGGTTGAGGAACACCTGGATGAGTTGATCGCGGTTGGCAAACACCGGAGGCAATGAAGGATCATAATCCTCCATTATCTTGATTTTCTTGGCAAAACCATTCTTGGCAATCGCCTTCACATGGTCGAGCACGACATGGATATTGACGGGATAGCGATCGATCGGCCGCTCGTCGGAAAACACCTCCATGCGATCGACCAGCGATACGATGCGGTCCGTCTCGTCGGTGATCAGCCGCGTCAGCGCGCGGTCTTCGTCGGAAGCCGACAGTTCGAGAAGCTGGGCAGCGCCGCGGATGCCGGAGAGCGGGTTCTTGATCTCATGGGCAAGCATTGCCGCCAGACCGGTCACCGAACGTGCGGCACCCCGATGCGTCATCTGCCGGTCGATCTTGTCGGCCATCGACCGTTCCTGGAACATCACCACGACGGAGCCCGGATATTCCGGCACCGGCGCGACGTAGAGATCGACGACCTTTTCGATGCCGAGACGCGGCGACGACACGTCGACCCGATACTCGTTGACCGGAGCCCGACGCTCGCGCACCTGATCGACCAGCGTCAGCAGCGGGCTGCCGAAGGGAATGAGTTTTGACAGCGTGTTGCGGGCGAGCATGTTTGCACTCGAGCGAAAGAAATCTTCCGCGTCGGCGTTGGCATAGGTGATGAAACCTTCCTCGCTGATCATGATCACCGGGCGACGGATGGTGTTGAGCACGATCTGGGCGGCATCCGCCATTTCAGCGCCTTGGTCAGCGGCGGCGTTCATGCGGCGCTCCGCAGGTTCAAGGGTTGCGGATCGCGCGAAAACACATCGCGCAGCAAGGCAATGACGCGCGCGGGCTCGAATGCGGTCAGTATGGCCTTTCGGCTGTCGTCGGCGACGCCGCCGGCATGCCGGTCGAGATACCAGCCAAGGTGTTTGCGCGCCTGGCGCAGGCCGCTTTCGGCGCCGTAGAGCGCCAGCATGTCCTCATAGTGGGCCACGATGTAGTCGGCGACCGCCGTCGAGTCCCGTGGCATGTTTGGCGTCGCCTCGCCGGTCGCTGCGGCCGCAATGCCGCCTGCGATCCAGGGCGCGCCATAATGGGCACGGCCGATCATCACGGCGTCGGCACCCGATTGATCGAGAATGTCGGCCGCTTCCGCCGGCGAAGAGACGTCACCATTGGCGACGACCGGGATGGACACGGCTTCCTTGACGCGGGCGATGGCGCGCCAGTCGGCCTTGCCCTGGTAGAACTGGCAGCGCGTGCGGCCGTGCACGGTCACCATGCTGACACCGGCCTGCTCGGCGCGGCGCGCGAGCATCGGCGCATTGAGCGCGCCTTCGTCCCAGCCAAGCCGCATCTTGACCGTCACCGGCACCTCGACCGCGCCGACAACGGCGTCGATCAGCGACAGTGCGTGGTCGAGATCCAGCATCAATGCCGAACCCGCATAACCGCCGGTAACCTTCTTGGCCGGGCATCCCATGTTGATGTCGATGATGTCGGCGCCCTCACCGGCGGCGATTCTGGCACCTTCGGCCATGTGCATCGCCTCACGGCCTGCCAGCTGAACCATATGGACGGGCAGGCCGGAGTGGCGTATGCGCAGGTTGAAACCGGCCCTGCCCTTGGCGAGCTCGCCGCTGGCAACCATTTCGGATACGACCAGGCCCGCTCCATGCGCGTGGGCACGCTGCCGGAACGGCTCGTCCGTAATCCCCGACATCGGTGCGAGGAACACGCGATTGCGGATTCTCACGCCCCCGACATCGAGCGGCGCGGCCAATTTGGTCAAGTTAACCATGCACAAAAACCAAGCATCTTCATTCGTTGCACATTCTCTAGCCAGAACCGGCGCAATGTGCAACGCGGAATGACGCCACATTAAGGCGCAATTGGGAAAATGCCGGCCTTCGGCTTTGGCCGCGACCAAAGCGCCGCGCGTCCCTGAGGACGCGCAAAAGACGCTTTGGAATTTCATACTTAGCGCACGATCTTTCCGAAAACCGATTACACTTTTCGGGATCGTGCGCTAGGACCAAACAGGCATGACTGACGCAAGTGAAAATCACGTTTCGGGTGCGGATGGCAAGGTCGCGGTGGTGATCGTTGCGGCCGGCCGTGGTGCGCGCGCCGGACAGGCCAACGGACCGAAGCAATATCAACACATTGGCGGCTTTGCCGTCATTGCACACACGCTGGACATTTTTCTGGCCCACCCGCGGACCAGCGAGATCGTCGTCGCCATTCATGCCGATGACCATGAGCTGTTCCGGCAGGCGGCGGGCGCCAATGCCGAGCGCGTCATCGCCATCATGGGCGGGGCGACGAGGCAGGAATCCGTTCGGCTCGGCCTGCTTGCCCTTAGAGGCCAGGCGCCGGCGCAGGTCCTGATCCATGACGCCGTGCGTCCGTTTGTCGATGCGGACCTGATAGATCGCACCATCGCCGCCATCGGCGAGCGCGAGGGCGCGTTGCCCGCTTTGCCCGTCGCCGACACGCTGAAGCGCGAATCGGCCTCCGGCGTGGTTGGCGAAACCGTATCGCGCAGCGGGCTTCACGCGGCGCAAACGCCACAGGGCTTTCCGTTCTGGCCCATTCTTGCCGCGCACGAGAAAGCCCATCATCTGGGAAAAATGGATTTTACCGACGATGCCGCGATCGCCGAATGGGCGCATATTCCGGTCAAGATCGTTCCGGGCTCGCCGGACAATGTCAAACTCACCTGGGCACGGGATATTGCGATGGCGGACCAGCGGCTTTCCGGCGAACGCGTGCGCTTTCCCGACATCCGTACCGGCAATGGCTACGACGTCCACGCCTTCGAACCGGGAGACCATGTCACTTTGTGTGGCGTCGCCATAGCGCACGACAAGAAGCTGTCCGGCCATTCCGACGCCGATGTCGGTCTGCACGCCTTGACCGATGCGCTGCTGGCGACTTGCGGCGCCGGCGACATCGGCACGCATTTTCCGCCATCCGACCCGCAGTGGAAAGGCGCTGCGTCGCGCATATTCGTCGAGCATGCGGCGAAACTGGTCCGCGCGCGCGGCGGCCGCATCGCCAATGCCGACATCACGCTGATCTGCGAAGCGCCGCGCGTCGGCCCGCATCGCGAGGCCATGACCGCAGCCCTTTCGCAGATGCTGGCAATTACGCCGGATCGCATCTCGATCAAGGCCACAACCAATGAGAAGCTCGGCTTTGTCGGGCGTGAGGAAGGCATTGCGGCGATCGCCACCGCCAGCGTGGTGTTTCCCGGCGAGGTGCCGGAATGACCCACAACGAGCTGGCAAATGCCCTGCTGCAAGCCTGCCAGAGACGCGGCATTATGCTAGCAACGGCGGAAAGCTGCACCGGCGGCATGATCATCGCCGCGTTGACTGACATCGCCGGCTCGTCCGCCGTGATCGATCGTGGCTTCATCACCTATTCCAACGAAGCCAAGATGGACATGCTCGGTGTTTCCACCGCCACGCTCGAGGCGCATGGCGCGGTTTCAGGCGAGACTGCAATTGAAATGGCGGCAGGCGCGCTTGCCCGTTCGCGCGCCGGGCTGACCCTGGCGGTCACCGGGATCGCTGGGCCTGGCGGCGGTTCGGCGGAAAAACCGGTCGGCCTGGTCTGGTTCGGGGTTGCGCTGGACGGCCGACCGATTGTCGCCGAGCACCAGCTCTTTGCAGACAAAGGCCGCGATTTCATTCGTCGCGAAACGGTCCGGCAAGCGCTGGAGCTGGGCCTGCTTGCGCTCGGCTAACCTTAGAGCAATTCCAGGAAAAGTGTGAAACGCTTTTCCGTCCGGAATTGCGTAAAAACAAGGAGTTAGAGCGGGTCGCCGTTTCCGTGAAACGGTGAACTGCTCTAGACCCGGGGTGCTGCACCGTAGATGACGTCGGCGCGCTTCTCAAAGGCTTCGGCGAACATGCGGAAGGCGCGATCGAACATGGTCCCCATGACCGCGCCCAGAATACGGCTCTTGAACTCGTAGTCGATGAAGAAGCGGACGGTGCACCCGACGCCGTCCGCTTCGAAACGCCAGACGTTGCTCAAATATTTGAACGGCCCGTCGATGTACTTCACCTCGATGGTGTTCTCGGCGGGCTTCAGCAGCACCTGCGTCGTGAAGGTTTCGCGGATCGCCTTGTAGCCGATGCTCATGTCGGCAAGCAGAACCGTGCGCCCGTCACGCTCCTTGCGCGAGCGAACCGTCAGCGCTTCGCAAAGCGGCAGGAATTGCGGATAGGATTCAACATCGGCGACCAGCGCGAACATCTGCTCGGGTGTATGGGATACGCGTCGGGTGGCTTCGAATTTTGGCATGAAACCAGCGGGTTAAGCTGTTTTCTTGAGAATCGCTTCCCGTGCCGCACGCAGCTTGGCGAAATCGTCGCCGGCGTGATGCGACGAACGCGTCAGCGGGCTGGACGCCACCAGCAGGAAACCCTTGGTCCGGCCGATCGTCTCGAAAGATTTAAACTCCTCCGGAGTGACGAAGCGGATCACCGGATGGTGCTTCTTCGACGGCTGCAGGTACTGGCCGATGGTCATGAAGTCGACATTGGCGGACCGCAGATCGTCCATCAGCTGCAGGATTTCATTCCGTTCTTCGCCCAGCCCCACCATGATGCCGGACTTGGTGAAGATCGACGGATCAAGCTCCTTGACCCGCTGCAACAGCCGGATCGAATGGAAATAGCGGGCGCCCGGACGAACCGTCAGATAGTTCGACGGTACGGTTTCGAGATTGTGGTTGAAGACGTCGGGCTTGGCGGCCACGACGACCTCCAGCGCGCCGTCCTTGCGCAGGAAGTCGGGCGTCAGGATTTCGATCGTCGTCAGCGGCGTTGCCGCCCGGATGGCGCGAATGACTTCGGCGAAATGCTGCGCACCGCCATCGGCGAGATCGTCGCGGTCGACCGAGGTGATGACGACATGGGTAAGGCCCATCTGCTTGACCGCATGCGCGACACGGGCCGGCTCATCCGGGTCAAGCGCGGTTGGAATGCCCGTGGCGACGTTGCAGAAGGCGCAGGCGCGGGTGCAGATCTCGCCCATGATCATGAAGGTGGCGTGCTTCTTTTCCCAGCATTCGCCGATGTTGGGGCAGCCGGCCTCTTCGCAGACCGTCACCAGCTTGTGCGATTTGACGATTTCGCGCGTTTCGGCATAGCCCTTCGACACCGGCGCCTTGACGCGGATCCAGTCGGGCTTGCGCAGCACATCCTGATCAGGCTTGTGCGCCTTTTCCGGATGCCGCAAGCGCGGGGCGTTGGCGATCGTATCGAGGACAGTGACCATCGGGAAACCTGGTTCATTCGCGACGCCAGTCAGGCGTTCGCTGTCATAACGTCATCTAGGACTTTTCAACGCAAAGAAAAAGGCCGCCGCGGCGCATGCCGCAACAGCCTTTTTCGCATGGGGCCTCTTCAGTGATGCTAACGGCGCACAAGACGCCCGGCCCAGATCAGCAGGCAGGCACCGATAAAGCCGGTGATGAGATAGGCAATCCAGCCGACGCCGAACGGGCCAAAATTGAGAGCCTGCAGAATGGCGTTCAGCACGACCGCGCCGACGATGCCCATAACGATGTTCATGAAGATGCCGGTGTCGCTCTTCATGAACATTTCGGCGAGCCAGCCTGCCAGGCCGCCGATGATGATGGCTGCTATCCAGCCGACGCCATTCAGGTGCATATGCCTTCTCCTTGTGTGATGCGTGAAAACGCATCCGCAAACGAAGTACCTTGCCGCCGGGTTCCATCTGTAGCAGCGCTTTCAATCTATCAGGCGTTGAGCGCGCGGCCATAGGCGTCGAGCACGCTTTCCTTCATCATCTCCGACAGCGTCGGGTGCGGGAAGATGGTGTGCATCAGCTCTTCCTCGGTCGTCTCCAGGTTCATCGCCACGACAAAGCCCTGGATCAGTTCGGTCACTTCGGCACCGACCATGTGGGCGCCGAGCAATTGACCGGTCTTCTTGTCGAAGATGGTCTTGATGAAACCCTGATCCTCGCCGAGCGCAATGGCCTTGCCATTGGCGGCGAACTGGAAGCGCCCGACGCGGATGTCCTTGCCCTCGGCCTTGGCCTTGGCTTCCGTCAGGCCAACCGAGGCGACCTGCGGATTGCAGTAGGTGCAGCCCGGAATCTTCAGCTTGTCGGTGGCATGCACGCCAGGAAAATCAGCGATCTTCTCGATGCACACGACCCCCTCATGTTCGGCCTTGTGGGCGAGCATCGGCGGGCCGGCGACATCGCCGATGGCGTAGATGCCCGGCACATTGGTCTTGCCGTAGCCGTCGATGACGATGCAGCCGCGCTCGGTCTTCACGCCTAGCGCCTCAAGCCTGAGGCCCTCGATGTTGCCCTGGACGCCGACGGCCGAGATCATGCGATCGGCGGTGATCTTCTCGACCTTGCCGTCCTTCATCTCGACATGCGCCGTGACCGAATTGGGACCCTTCTCGACCTTGGTCACCTTGGCTTCGAGGATGATCTTCATGCCTTGCTTCTCGAACTGCTTCTGCGCGAATTTCGAGACTTCGGCATCCTCGACCGGCATCACCGCCGGCAGCAGCTCGACCACCGTCACCTCGGCGCCCATGGTCCGGTAGAAGGAGGCGAATTCGATGCCGATGGCGCCTGATCCCATGACCAGCAGCGACTTCGGCATCTCCTTCGGCACCATGGCCTCGAAATAGGTCCAGATCAGCTTTCCGTCCGGCTCGATGCCGGGCAGCGCGCGTGGTCGCGCGCCGGTCGCCAGGATGATGTGCTTGGCGGTGTAGGTGCCCTCGCCCTTGACGCCTTTCGGCACCGGCGGCTGCGGCTCCATCGGCTTCTTGGCCGTCTTGGACACGACGATTTCGCCCGGCTTCGAAAGCTTGGCCTCGCCCCAGATGACGTCGACCTTGTTCTTCTTCATCAGGAAGGCAACGCCGCCATTCAACCGCAGCGAGACCTTTCGCGAGCGATCGACCACGGCCGCTGTATCGACGCTGACTTTGCCGTCGAGCTTCAACCCGTAATCCTTCAGGTGATCCGAATAGTGCATGATCTCGGCCGAACGCAGCAGCGCCTTGGTCGGGATGCAGCCCCAGTTAAGGCAAATGCCGCCGAGATGCTCGCGCTCGACGATCGCCGTCTTGAAGCCGAGTTGCGCGGAACGCACCGCGGTGACATAGCCGCCAGGGCCGGAGCCGATGATGATGACGTCGTAGGATTCAGACATTTTATGGTCCTTATTGAAGCGAGGCTTCACCGAAAGAAGGTTTTGGTATCGACCATGGCTCTTGCTTCAGCATTGGAGGCCTGAAAGCGGGCTCATGCATCAATACCGAAAGGGCATCGGAAACCCAGAGCCCTAGAAGCGCGTAGCCTGCAAGAAGCCGACTTCGGCGGCCTTGCCAATGCACAGCCAACCAGATGCCGATGATCAGAAATGCATCGACTATCATGTCGCTAACATCACACGCACCAGCGGCGCCAGCGCCTTGCCGATGTTTCGCGTGTTTTCGGCGTCGAGATGGACGCCGTCGAGAGGGGTGGTTTGCGCCACGCTGCCGGCGTCGAAGAAGCCACAGCCGGCTTCGTCGGCGAGCGCGGCATATTGCGGTGCCAAAAACTTCGAGGCGTCATCGCCACCGGCGAACATTTCCTTGAAGTCGGCATTTTCGGTGCGGCTGACGACAGGCGGCGAGACGATCAGTATCTGCGGCGCGGGCCAGTCGAACGGATAGTCGTGACCGCGCACGATGTCGATCAGCCGCTGAATGCCCTGCTTGGCCGCGACGGGATTGCCGTGGATCCACGGCTTCATGTCGTTGGCGCCGAGCATGATGGCAATCAGGTCGATCGGCGCATGGGTCGTCAGGACGGTTGGCAGCAGTTTTGCACCGTTGCGGTCCGCACCGGCCAGATGATCGTCGAAGGCCGTGGTGCGGCCGTTGAGGCCATCGGCAATCACTTGCACGCCGGCGCCTAACGCTGCCTGCAGCACGCTCGGCCAGCGGTCTTCCAGCGCATGGCGGCCACCTTCGGCATTGTAGCCCCAGGTTAGCGAGTCGCCGTAGCAAAGAACCGTCTTCATGCGCCCACCTGTGCGTTAATCGAGCCGCGCCTCAACCGCCAGCGCACGAACAGCCAGTGAACCAGCACAGTGGCCAGGTTCGGCAAAACCAGGCCGGCGATGATTGGCAGGTCGCCTCCCCACTGGCGCTTGCCGATCGGTTGAGAGAACGTCCAACCGATCAGGCCGAGCCCGATCAGCACGAACAGGAGAATTGCGCAGAGGGCCAGCCAGTTGATGATCGTCGGTGCGTTCGAAAAAAGCTGCGCGATGAAAAACACGATCGTTGCAACAATGGTGACAAGCACCGACGTCATGAACACCAGAATGTATTCTTCCTGCGCATGGGTTGCGACCGCCAGCTGTTGAGCAACCAGGCCGCCTGCCAATCCTGACAGGAAAAACGCCATGAGGGAGGTGAAGAAGATCCGCACCGCCCTCTCCGTCCTAGACCAGCATGCCCATCGGGTTCTCGATCAGCCGCTTGAAGGCGACCAGCAGTTCAGCCCCAAGCGCGCCGTCGACGGCGCGGTGATCGGTCGACAGCGTCACCGACATCACGGTGGCGATCTTGATCTCGCCATTCTTGACCACCGCCCGCTCCTCGCCGGCGCCGACCGCCAGGATGGTCGCATGCGGCGGGTTGATGACCGCAGCAAAATCCTTGATGCCGAACATGCCGAGGTTGGACACCGCCGTGGTGCCGCCCTGATACTCTTCCGGCTTCAGCTTGCGGCCGCGCGCACGGCTGGCCAGGTCCTTCATCTCGTTGGAGATGGTGGACAGCGTCTTTTCGTCGGCCTTGCGGATAATCGGCGTGATCAGGCCACCGGGGATCGACACGGCAACGCCGACATCGGCATGCTTGTGCTTGACCATGGCGCTTTCGGTCCATGAGGCATTGGCATCCGGCACCGCCTTCAGCGCCATGGCCATCGCCTTGATGACCATATCGTTGACCGACAGCTTGTAGGCCGGAGCGTCGCCCTTGTCAGTCTTCTTCACCGGGGCAGCCGCATTGATCTGCGTGCGCAGCGCCAGCAGCGCATCGAGTTCGCAATCGAGCGTCAGGTAGAAATGCGGGATGGTGGACTTGGCCTCGACCAGGCGCCGCGCAATGGTCTTGCGCATATTGTCATGCGGGACGAGGTCGTAGGAGCCCTGTTCGAACAGTTTCAGGACCTGATCATCCGACATCGCCTTTACCGCAGGCGCAGGAGCGCCAGCAGGAGCCTTGGCGGCAGGCGCCGCCTGGGCACCTCCACCGGCAATCGCCGCGTCGACATCCGACTTCACCACCCGACCATGTGGGCCGGTGCCAGTCACGGCAGACACATCGACACCGGCCTCCTTCGCGATGCGGCGTGCAAGCGGCGACGCGAAGGTGCGCTCGCCAGCCGCATGGCCGTTGGCAACCGGAGCCGCATCTGCCTTGGATGCGGTCGCGACCGGTTCGGCCTTGGGTGTCTCAGCCTTCGGTGCGTCAGCCTTGGGAGCCTCCGCTTTCGGCGTCTCGGCTTTGGCTGGTGCGGCAGTATCGCCGCTTTTCGCGGCAGCGCCCGCATCCTCGCCCTCTCCGGCGAGCACGGCGATCAGCGCATTGACCTTGACGCCTTCGGTGCCGGCGGGAACGACGAGCTTGGCAACCGTGCCCTCATCGACAGCCTCGACTTCCATCGTCGCCTTGTCGGTCTCGATCTCGGCAATCACATCGCCCGGCGAAACCTTGTCGCCTTCCTTGACGAGCCACTTGGACAGATTGCCCTCTTCCATCGTGGGCGACAGGGCCGGCATGGTGATGTTGATTGGCATTTTGTCCTCCCGCCCGGTTCAGCGATACGTGACGGCTTTGACCGCCTCGATGACTTCGCCGACATTCGGCAACGCCAGCTTCTCGAGGTTCGCCGCATAAGGCATTGGCACATCCTTGCCGGCGATGGTGATGACCGGCGCGTCCAGAAAGTCGAAGGCGCGCTGCGACACCTGGTTGGCGATATGGTCGCCGACCGAGTTCTGCGGATAACCTTCCTCCACCACCACCAGGCGGTTGGTCTTCTTGACCGAGGCGATGATGGTGTCGAGATCGAGCGGCCGGATCGTGCGCAAGTCGATGATCTCGGCATCGATGCCAAGGCCACGCAGTTCCGCTTCAGCCTTGACCGCATAGGTCATGCCGATGCCGAAGGAGACGATGGTGACGTCCTTGCCTGATTTATGGATGCGCGCCTTGCCGATCGGCAACACGAAATCGTCCAGCTTCGGCACGTCGAAGGACTGACCGTAGAGGATTTCATTCTCGAGGAAGATGATCGGGTTCGGATCGCGGATCGCTGCCTTCAACAAGCCCTTGGCGTCAGCGGCGGTGTAGGGCATCACCACTTTCAGGCCCGGAATGTGGCTGTACCAGGCGGCATAGCACTGCGAGTGCTGAGCGGCGACGCGTGCGGCGGCACCGTTCGGTCCACGGAACACGATCGGCGCGCCCATCTGGCCGCCGGACATATAGAGCGTCTTGGCGGCCGAGTTGATGATCTGGTCGATCGCCTGCATGGCGAAGTTGAAGGTCATGAACTCGACGATCGGCTTCAGGCCGGCCATCGCCGCACCCACGCCAACGCCGGCAAAGCCATGCTCGGTGATCGGCGTGTCGACGACGCGCCGCGGCCCGAATTCCTGCAGCAGGCCTTGCGTGATCTTGTAGGCGCCCTGGTATTCGGCAACCTCCTCGCCCATGACGAAGACATCGCCGTCGCGGCGCATTTCCTCGGCCATCGCATCGCGCAGCGCTTCGCGCACCGTGGTCGAGACCATTTCCGTGCCGGCCGGAATGTCCGGATCGGCCGCGATTTCCGACTTCGGAGCAGCAGCCACCGGCGCAGCCGGCTTTGCGGCCTCCGCCTTATCCTCTGCCGCCGCCGGAGCCTCTGCCTTTGCAGGCGCTTCCGCCTTGGCCGGCGCCGCGGCCTTGCCGATATCCCCGGCACTTTCGCCGTCCTGTAGCAGCACGGCGATCGGTGTGTTGACCTTGACGCCTTCGGTACCGGCGGCGATCAGGATCTTGCCCAGCGTGCCTTCGTCAACGGCTTCGACTTCCATCGTCGCCTTGTCGGTCTCGATCTCGGCGATGACGTCGCCGGCGACGACTTTGTCGCCCTCGTTCTTCAACCACTTCGAAAGATTGCCCTCTTCCATGGTCGGCGAGAGAGCGGGCATGAGAATTTCGATCGGCATGTCCTTGCCCTCCCGTTACAATACGATATCGGTCCAGAGCTCGGACGGATCCGGCTCCGCGTCGTTCTGGGCAAATTCGGCGGCATCCGCGACAATGTCGCGGACCTCCTTGTCGATGGTCTTGAGCTCGTCCTCGGTCGCCCACTTCTTTTCCATCAGCCGTGCCTTGACCTGCTCGATCGGGTCATGGTCCGAGCGCATCTTCTGCACTTCTTCCTTCGAGCGGTATTTGGCCGGGTCGGACATCGAGTGACCGCGATAGCGGTAGGTCTGCATTTCGAGAATGATCGGCCCGTTGCCGGCGCGGCACCATTCGGTCGCCTGGTCGCCGGCGGCCTTGACGGCGCGGACATCCATGCCGTCGACCTGGATGCCGGGGATCTTGAACGAGGCGCCACGGTGCGAAAAATTGGTTTCCGCCGAGGAGCGCGATACCGAGGTGCCCATCGCATAGCGGTTGTTCTCGATGATGTAGATCACCGGCAGCTTCCACAGCGAGGCCATGTTGAAGCTTTCATACACCTGGCCCTGGTTGGCCGCGCCGTCGCCGAAATAGGTCAGCGAAACATTGTTGTTGTCGCGGTAGCGGTTGGCGAAGGCCAAGCCCGTGCCGAGCGACACCTGCGCGCCGACGATGCCGTGGCCGCCGTAAAAGTGCTTTTCCTTGGAGAACATGTGCATGGAGCCGCCCTTGCCCCGGGACAGGCCGCCCCGACGCCCGGTCAACTCGGCCATGACGCCGCGCGGCGACAGTTCCATCGCCAGCATGTGGCCGTGGTCGCGATAGGCGGTGATCATCTGATCGCCATCGATCAGTGCCATCTTCATGCCGGTGACGACCGCTTCCTGGCCGATATAGAGGTGGCAGAAGCCGCCGATGAAACCCATGCCGTAAAGCTGGCCGGCCTTTTCCTCGAAACGACGGATGAGCAGCATGTGCCGGTAAGCGGCAAGCTCTTCGTCCTTGGTGAATTCGGCAGGCTTGGGGGCCGAAAGCCCCGATTTGCCGTCGGATTTGGATTTGGCAGGCGCTTTTCTGGCGGCGGTGGCCATGCATCACTCCCTGTTGGCGTCTCTTTGTGGACATTAGAGCAGATGAAATCTGCTCTGGGGAGATCAGCTCTTCCCCACCGATTTAAGGGAGGCTAACACGCGTCAAAGCGTTGCGCCATGCTGAATTTGCATAGCTGGCATGCGCCTAAGCGATTAAAATCATTGAAAATATTGATGATTAACTTGAAATCAGTTATTTCGACGAGGTCGGCAACATAATGGTGATTTCGTCAGCCTGGGACAGATTGAGCGCCTTGCGTGCCTGCTCATCGAGCATGTCCTTTTCGAGCGTGCCTTCATGCATCAACCGAACGCGGCGCTCGAGTTCCATGCGGCGCGCCTTGATCACATCGAGCTGGCCTTGCAGCGCCACCGTCTGGGCTTCCAGCTGATATTTCGAATAGATGCCGAATTCGCCGTGATAGGCGTGAAAGCCGAAATAGGCCAGGAACGCCACGCAAAGCGAGGGAATGATCAGTCGGCCGGTGTTTCTCTGCTTGTGCTGACGCGTCCACATGATCCAAATCCTCGCGGCCACGAACTCAGGCGGCTCCCCGTCTTTTCGCCCGATTGTGCTTAACGGACGGTTACGGGTGACCTGTTGGGCGGCGTCGAAACAAAAAAGGGCGGGAATGCTCCCGCCCTTTTGTCCGGTATCGATGAGCCGGTGTTTCTGGATCAGCCCTTGACCACCGACTTGCCGGCATAGCTTGCCTGCTTGCCGAGTTCTTCCTCGATGCGGATCAGCTGGTTGTACTTGGCCATGCGGTCGGAGCGCGACAGCGAGCCTGTCTTGATCTGTCCGCAATTGGTGGCAACCGCGAGATCGGCGATGGTCGAATCCTCGGTTTCGCCCGAGCGGTGCGACATGACGGCAGTGTAGCCGGCCTTGTGCGCGGTCTCTACGGCGTCGAGCGTTTCCGTCAGCGAGCCGATCTGGTTGACCTTGACGAGGATCGAATTGGCAACGCCCATGCGGATGCCGTCGCGCAGCCGCGCCGTATTGGTGACGAACAGGTCGTCGCCGACCAGCTGCGTCTTCTTGCCGATCAGGTCGGTCAGGTACTTCCAGCCTTCCCAGTCGTCCTCGGCCAAGCCGTCCTCGATCGAGATGATCGGATAGTCGGCGGCAAGCTTGGCCAGGTATTTGGCCTGGGCCTTGGGATCGCGCGTCTTCTTCTCGCCCTCATAGACGTAGTTGCCGTCCTTGAAGAACTCGGTCGCGGCGCAATCGAGGCCGAGCGCGATCTCGTCGCCCGGCTTGAAGCCAGCCTGCTCGATCGATTCCATGATGAAATCGAGCGCCACCGGCGCGCTTTTCAGGTTCGGGGCGAAGCCGCCCTCGTCGCCGACATTGGTGTTGTGGCCGGCGTCTTTCAGTTTCTTGCGCAGCGTATGGAAGATTTCCGAACCCCAGCGGACACCTTCGCGCAGCGTCGGCGCGCCGATCGGCAGGATCATGAATTCCTGGAAGTCGATCGGGTTGTCGGCATGCGCGCCGCCATTGATGATGTTCATCATCGGTACCGGCAGGAGATGCGCCTTGGTGCCACCGACATAACGGTACAGCGGCAGGCCGGCGGCATCGGCGGCCGCCTTGGCCACCGCCAGCGACACACCGAGAATGGCGTTGGCGCCAAGCCGGCTCTTGTTGGGCGTGCCGTCAAGCTCGATCATGGTCTGGTCGATATGGATCTGGTTTTCGGCTTCCATGCCGCCGATGGCCTCGAACAGCTCGCCGTTCACCGCTTCGACGGCCCTGAGCACGCCCTTGCCGAGATAGCGGGCGCCACCGTCGCGCAGTTCGACGGCCTCGTGGGCGCCGGTCGAAGCACCCGACGGCACCGCCGCGCGGCCCATCGAGCCGTCTTCGAGAATGACATCGACCTCGACGGTCGGATTTCCACGGCTGTCCAGGATTTCACGCCCGACAATGTCGATGATGGCGGTCATTTGCGATGTCCTCGATTGATCTGAAGAATGCCGCACGTCTTAGCCAAAGTGCTGCAAAAGGCAATCGGCCGGCCGGCAATTATTGCCGCGGCATCAGCCTCTGAACGATTCACGAAGCGCAAATCGCTGTCATCATAAGTCATGCACGGTCGGCTGACTTCCGGTTAAGGTGCAGCGCGCGGGGCGAAACAGGAGGAGTTTCGCCATGTCCCAGTTGAGTGGTATCGTGAGTCTGTTCCTGATCGCGGCGGCATTCCTGACGTCGTGCGACAATCAGCAGTCGCCGCCGAAGGCGATGGCCCCCTTACACGTCAGCGAATAAGCCAGAATACAAAGCGGCCCCGTCTCTCGACGGGGCCGCTTTGTCGTTGCTGTCAATGCCAGTAAGGCGTGACCTTGTAGTAATTGTAAGATTCGTCGCGCGCCGCCTCGCCATCCGCCCCGCTCAATTCGTTGATCGAATAGGCAGGCGCCGCCCTGAGTTGTTCCTTGGAAAACGGCACGACATAGCCACCCTTGTCCTCATCATAGTCGAGGCTCGCCCACGGAATGGCGTGATATTTTTCGCCAATGCCGAGGAAGCCGCCAAAACCGATCACCGCGAACATGATGCCGTTCGTCATCTTGTCGAGCATCACATCCTCGATGCTTCCGATGCTCGTGCCTTCGGTATTGTAGACCGATGTACCGATGACCCGTGAGGCGGCGATGGCTTGGGTGTGACCTGTCTGAGTTGTCATGATTGTGCTCCTCATTGTGGTTTAGAACCATACTTGGACAATGAGGGGCGCGGGCGAAGGTTCCCGACTTTTTCGGCGACGCCCGGTCACTCCGCGAGGATGAAGGTAACCTTCATATTGACGCGATAAGCAACAATCTTGCCGTCTTGGACGACGATCTTCTGGTCCTGGATCCAGGCGCCCTCGACGTTCTTCAGGGTTTTCGAGGCGCGCGCAATTCCCTGTTCGATGGCGTCCTGAAAGCTCTTCTTCGACGACGATGTGATTTCGGTGACGCGGGCGACGGACATGGCTTCCTCCTGCCAAAACGCTCAGTTGCAAGGCAAGCGTATAGCCGGCTCGTGCCTTCCACAAGCGCCGGCGGTCGGCAGGGTATGCGTCCGGCCTTAGAGGCCCTTGGCGATACGGTCGAATGCCATCAGCCGCTCGAGCAAGGCTGGCATGTCCTTTAACGGCAGCATGTTCGGGCCATCCGACGAGGTCGAATTGTCAGGATCCTGGTGGGTCTCGATGAACACGCCGGCAACGCCAACAGCGACGGCCGCGCGCGCCAGCGTCTCGACAAAACGACGTTCACCGCCCGAGGACCCGCCC
>NZ_JBVVQX010000017.1:11658-147211 GCF_055811675.1 Mesorhizobium sp. WSM4808 | reverse complement strand
CCCCCCCCGGCGGGGCGGCCCCCCCCACCCCCCCCCGCCCCCCCCCCCCCCCCAACCCCACCCCCCCCCCCCCCCCCCGGGGGGGCGGGGCGCCCCCCCCCCCCCCGGGGGCCCCCCCCCCCCCCCCCACCACTTTAGACCGGCTCCGGCTCCTCGAGAGCCTGCAAACGGGCGAGATTTGTGGCTGACCAGACTTCGACCGCGAACCAGTGGCCGGCAGATGCCGGCCCTTCCGATCTGATCTCTCCAGGCCGCAAACGCCTTGGCTGGACGCTAATGGCCGTTGCGACGCTTGGCCTGCTGGCGACGATCGTGCTGGAGATCCTCTACAAGGGCAGCGCCGATACGATCGGCTTCGAGACCTGGCGCCCCGTCGTCTATGCCTATGTGCTGTGGGGTGTGGCGATCGGCGTCGGCCAAGTGCTGACGCGTGGCGAAGACGGACAGCGTGCCCTGTTCCTGCTGCCGGCGCTGCTGTTCACCATCGCCATGGTGATCTTCCCGACGCTGTTCGGTTTCTACATCGCCCTCACCGACTGGAACCTCAGCTCGTTCAGCGGTCGCAAGTTCAACGGGCTTGACAATTTCTGGCAGATGCTGGCCGATCCCTACTACCGCAACGCGCTGTTCAACATGGTGCTCTATGTGCTGGCAGTGGCGGTCGAATATGTCATCGCCTTCGGCCTGGCGCTGCTGCTCAACGCGCAGATCCGGGCGCGAAAGTTCTTCCGCGTCGTCTTCCTGATGCCGCTGATGCTGTCGCCGGTCGCGGTGTCGTGGATGATCGGCAAGTCGCTGATGGAATACCGGTTCGGACCGGCCGCAACGCTGGCGCGCCATCTCGGCTGGGAAAATCCGGCCTTCTTCTCCGACCCGATCATCGCCCGCATATCGATCATGATACTGGATGCCTGGACCTTCATCCCATTCATGATGATCATGCTGCTGGCCGGGCTGCAGGCGATGTCGCGCGAGGTGCTCGAAGCCGCACGCGTCGACGGCGCCAACGCGTGGCAGACCTTCTGGCAGGTCACCTTCCCGCTGATGCTGCCGGTGTCGGTGACGGCGGTGATCCTGCGCATCATCTTCAAGCTGAAGCTTGCCGACATCATCATCACCGTGACATCCGGCGGCCCCGGCGGCGCCACCGATTCCGTGTCGAGCTTCATCTATCGCGAATATCGCGACCGCTCGAATGTCGGCTACGGAACCATGCTGGCGATGGCCTATCTGGTGATCATCGTCGTGTTCGTCACGTGGCTGTTGAAATTCGCCAACCGTTTTGTCCGCAATGTCAATTAAAGCAAGATGGGGGTGAATTGAGCCCGATGAGCGTTCAGACCACCGAATATGTCGCCTCGGAGATCCGCTCGCCCGCGAGCTTCCTCGCCAGCCGCGTTTTCATCTATGGGGCACTGGCCTTCTGGGCGTTCATCTGCCTGTTCCCGATCTACTGGACGGTGACAACCTCGTTCAAGACCGCGGTCGACGTCACGCAAGGCCATCTCATCCCCTTCGTCGACTTCCAGCCGGACTGGAAAGGCTGGCGCTCGCTCGGCCTGTCGCCGGACTCGATCTTCCAGACCTCAACGGTGCGCGAGGAGTTCCTCAAGCGCTTCATGAATTCGGTGATCACCTCGGTCGGCGCATCGAGCCTCGCCATCGTCATCGGCAGCCTCGCCGCCTATGGGCTCACCCGTTATCGCTATCATTTCGCCTGGTTCAAAAACGAGGACATCTCGTTCTTCTTCCTGTCGCAGTTGATCCTGCCGCCGGTGGTGCTGGCGCTGCCCTTCCTGGTGCTCTATCGCGAGGTCGGACTGCTCGACACGCGCATCGGACTGATCCTGCTTTACACGCTGATGGTGCTGCCGATCGTCATCTGGATCATGCGCGACCAGTTCAATTCGATTCCCGTCGAGCTCGAGGAAGCAGCCCTGGTCGACGGGCTGTCGATCTGGGGCGCGTTCTTCCGCATCGTCATGCCCATCGCGCTGCCGGGCATGGTCGCCGCCTTCATCCTGGCGATGGTGCTGTGCTGGAACGAGTATTTCTTCGCCGCCCTTTTGACCTCGACCGACGCCAAGACGATCCCCGTCATGGTGGCGAGCCAGACCGGCTCGCAAGGCATCAACTGGTGGTCGATGGCAGCGCTCGCGACGGCGGCGATCGCGCCGCTGGCGGTGATCGGCATCGCGCTGGAGCGCTATCTGATCATGGGCATGACCGCGGGCGCGGTGAAGTAGCAGGGCCGGCCTTCCCTTCTCCCCCTGTGGGGTTAGCAGCCGGTTCGCCGAAGGCGAATTCATCGTGCCAGTGGCACGATGAAAGGCCGGCGAACGCCGGGACGCTGCGAAGCAGCGGGGACCCGGCAGGGTGGATCGACTAACCACGCCCGGCCCTTCGCAGGCTCAGGGCGTTCGAAGCTCGAAAAGCCAAGCAATTGGCTTTTCGTCCGCGACGCGGACCGCTTCTCACCCCACAAGGGGAGAAGGAAGAACCGCTGCTAGCGTCCCAAGATCGCTCGCAGATGGTCCATGATCATGGCGACGCCCTTCTGCCCAAGCTCGGCCGAAGCATCCTCGGCGCTCGCCGTGTACCAGCTCTTGTTGTTGCCGAAATGAGCGGCATCTACAGCCTCCGGGCATAGCGCCAGCATCAGCGAGGTCTCACCGATGCCGGCATGATCGAACGGGTACTTGCCGTTCATGTCAGCCGACATCAGCGGATGCACCTGCACCCAGTTGAAGAAATTTTCACCCGCGGCGTGCCCGGAATAGTAGTCGGCCATCGCCTGAGAGCCCCACCAGCCCTCGCCGCGCTCCTTTTCGAGGAAGCGGAAGATCGCCTGGCGGCCGGCGGTCTTGAACGCCAGATCGGTCGGCATGCCGGCGGCAAAGTTCTCGGTCTGGTGGTGGATGATGGCGTGGATGTTGCGAAAGCCGATGCGCAGCAGGCTGTAGAACAGCTCCTCGCCGAACGGCGCCAGCGCATTGCCGCCGACCTGCACCGAGCCGCTGCCTTCCGGGGGCGCCACCGCATAACTCGCAGCACCGTAGTAGAAGGGCGGCAGGATGACGACGTCCTTCTCCTTTTCGAACAGCTCCAGCGTGTTGACGACGGCCAGCGTGTCCATGCCGACGGCCATGTGCTCGCCATGGTATTCGAGCACGCCGAGCGGCAGAGCGACCGGCCAATTCTCGGCGATCGCCCTGCGGATCTGGTGTGGCAGCATCAGTTCGTAGCGCATGATCTATTCCATGTTGGTGTGGCGGGCGCGCATGGCTTCGGGCGACGCTCCGATCAATTCCCTGAGCTTCAGCACCATCACCTCGAACAGCAGGAACAGCGCGCCTTCGAACACCGAGCCCATCGGCAGCACCGATGTCTTCTGCGCCCCCTGATCGTTGGCCATGGTCTGCGCGGGAATGAGCAGGGTGAAGTCGGCAAGCCTTGCCGCGCTGCCTTCGGCCTGGGCGGTCAGCAGGAGGTTGGTCGCGTCGGCATCGTGCGCGACCTGCATCAGGGTCAGCACGGTCGAGGTCTCTCCCGGCCCGGAACTGACCAGGAAGACATCGCCCTGCCCCAGCGGCGGTGTGTTCATGTCGCCGACCACGGACACCGGCAGGCCCAAATGATAGAGCCGCATGGCAAAACCCTTGACCTGCAAGGCCTCGCGGCCGCAGCCATAGACGACGATCTGTCGCGCGCCGGCCAGCATTTTGCAGGCGGCGTCGATCCGGCTTTCGTCGATGCGGGCCAGCACGCCGCCGAGCTCCTCAAGCGCGGTCTCGAACAGGCTTTTGCTCTTGTCGCTCACCGCGATCCTGCCATCAAAAATCACCCCTGGGATTTGCCGCCCTTGCTGCCACGAACAGCTTGATTTCGTTCATGCTAGCAACCGCGAAAATGCGTGTCCAACGCGCAGCGATGCTTTTGCCTGATCACAGGCGTGATAGTGTCATGTCAGACAAATCAAGCGAGGCAAACGGCAGCATATGAAGACACGGCATTTCGACCGCATCGGCAATGGCGGCATCAGTTTCACCGAGCTCGGCTTCGGCGCGGCGCCGCTCGGCAACCTCTACCGTGCCGTCTCCGACGAGGACGCCAACGCAACGCTGGAGGCCGCGTGGGCGACCGGCTGCCGCTACTACGACACCGCGCCGCTTTATGGACTCGGCCTCTCGGAAACGCGGCTCAACCCGTTCCTGCGCGGCAAGAAGCGCGACGACTATGTGCTGTCGAGCAAGGTCGGCCGCATCATGCGCGCCTGCCCGCCCGAAGAGCGCACCGGCATCGGCAAGTTCTTCGACACGCCGTCGCGCCGCGAAGTGTACGACTACAGCTATGACGGTGTCATGCGCTCGTTCGAAGCCTCGCTTGAGCGCCTCGGCGTCGACCGGATCGACATCCTCTTCGTGCACGATGTCGACATCTTCACGCATGGCAGCAAGGAAGCCTCCGACCGGCGCATCGAGGAGTTCATGCGCTCGGGCTATTACGGCTTGCTGTCGCTGCGCGACCAGGGCGTGATCAAGGCGTTCGGTGGCGGCATCAACGAGTGGCAGGTCGCACAGACGCTGGCCGAGCGCGGCGACTTCGACCTGTTCCTGCTGGCCGGACGCTATACGCTCCTGGAACAGGAGGCGCTGATGTCCTTCCTGCCGCTCTGCCAGGCACGCGGCATCGGCATCGTTCTCGGCGGCCCCTACAACTCCGGCATCCTGGCGACCGGACCGAAGCCCGGCGCCTACTACAACTACTCGGAAGCGCCGAAGGACATACTCGATCGGGTCGCCGGGATCGAAAACGTCTGCAAGCGTCATGGTGTCAGGCTGATCGAGGCCGCCCTGCAATTCCCGCTGCTGCACCCCTCGGTCGTCTCAGTGGTCCCCGGTGGCCAGCGGCCGAGCGAAGTCGAGAGCAATCGCTCGCTGCTCGATGCGAAACTGCCCCCAGCGCTTTGGGCCGATCTCAAGAAGGAAGGTCTTATGCGCACCGAGGCGCCGACCGCGTAAGCCGGCCGCCGTCGCGTCAGCGTCGGGCACAAAAAATGAAAAGCCGGGCAAGCCCGGCTTTTCTGTTCGCGTGTACCCGCGCAGGGCATAAAAAATGAAAAGCCGGGCAAGCCCGGCTTTTCTGGTCGCATGTACCCGCGTAGGGCGCCAAAATGAAAAGCCGGGCAAGCCCGGCTTTTCTGAGGTCTCTGAAAAGAAAAAACGCTTAGTTGACTGCGTCCTTGAGGCCTTTGCCGGCCGAGAACTTCGGCACGGTGCGCGCCGGGATCTTCACTTCGGCGCCGGTCTGAGGATTGCGGCCGGTCGACGCCGCACGCTTTGACACGGAGAAATTGCCAAAGCCGACAAGCCGGACATCGCCGCCCTTCTTCAGTTCGCCGGTGATCACGGAAAATACCGCATCGACCGCCGACTGCGCATCACCCTTCGAAATGCTCGCGGCGTCGGCGACAGCGGACACCAGTTCGTTCTTGTTCATAAAAATTCCCTTCCATGAGAACACCGGAACTATCGACTCATCCGGCAGGAAACGGACTTTAGAAAGAAGCGCTCCCGCAACCAAGTCGAAAAGGCAGGAAAAAAGCGGAAAAAGCCCGGAAATGCTGGGTTTTTCACATGAAAAAGCCGGGCTCGAGGCCCGGCTCTCCGTTTGTGCGCTGCAACCTTGACGAAAACCAGCGCATGACATCGAAAACCGCAGTCGGTTTCGGAAAGGGCCATGCGCAAGCTTGAGCGTCAGACCGTCCTTTGTGCGTCCAGATGGACGCCCGGCACTCTAATGCGCCAGGGACTTTCCAGCGTCGTCGGCACTGTCTGTCGAGGCCGGCGGATTGACCGGTTCGACCCATTCGATCGGCTCCGGCATACGCACCAGCGCGTGGCGCAACACCTCGCCGACACGTGAGACCGGAATGATCTCCATGCCGTTCTTCACATTGTCCGGGATCTCCGCCAGGTCCTTGGCATTGTCTTCCGGGATCAGCACCTTCTTGATGCCGCCGCGCAGCGCGGCGAGCAGCTTCTCCTTGAGCCCGCCGATGGGCAAGATGCGGCCGCGAAGCGTTATCTCGCCGGTCATCGCCACATCCGCCCGGACCGGAATACCCGTCAGTACCGACACAATGGCTGTCGCCATGGCAGCACCCGCAGACGGACCGTCCTTCGGCGTGGCGCCTTCCGGCAAGTGCACGTGGATGTCGCGCTTGTCGAACAGCGGCGGCTCGATGCCGAAATCGACGGCGCGCGAGCGGACATAGGAGGCCGCCGCCGAAATCGATTCCTTCATCACGTCGCGCAGGTTGCCGGTCACCGTCATGCGGCCCTTGCCGGGCATCATGACGCCTTCGACCGTCAGCAGTTCGCCGCCGACTTCCGTCCAGGCAAGACCTGTAACGACACCGACCTGATCGTCAGCCTCGACCTGGCCGAAGCGGTAGCGCTGCACACCAAGGTAATCGGAGAGGTTCTCCGCCGTGATGCTCACCGTCTTCTTCTTCGTCTTCAGGATCTCGGTCACCGCCTTGCGCCCGAGCTTCATCAGCTCGCGCTCCAGGCTCCTGACGCCCGCTTCGCGGGTGTAGGTCTGGACGATGGCGCGGATCGCGTCCTCACCGACGGAAAACTCCTTCGGCTGCAGCGCGTGATCGCGGATCACCTTCGGCATCAGGTGCCGCTTGGCGATCTCGATCTTCTCGTCCTCGGTGTAGCCGGCGATACGGATGATCTCCATGCGGTCCATCAAGGGCGCCGGGATGTTCAACGTGTTCGCCGTCGTCACGAACATGACGCTCGACAGGTCGTATTCGACCTCGAGGTAATGGTCCATGAACGTCGAGTTCTGTTCCGGATCGAGGACCTCGAGCAACGCCGATGACGGATCGCCACGGAAGTCCTGGCCCATCTTGTCGATCTCGTCGAGCAGGAAGAGCGGGTTGGACTTCTTGGCCTTCTTCATCGACTGGATGACCTTGCCGGGCATCGAGCCGATATAGGTGCGGCGGTGGCCACGGATCTCGGCCTCGTCACGCACGCCGCCAAGCGCCATGCGGATGAATTCGCGACCGGTCGCCTTGGCGATCGACTTGCCGAGCGAGGTCTTGCCGACGCCGGGAGGGCCGACGAGGCACAGGATCGGCCCCTTCAGCTTCTTCTGGCGGCTTTGTACAGCGAGATACTCGACGATGCGCTCCTTGACCTTGTCGAGGCCGAAATGATCGGTGTCGAGCACGTTCTGCGCAAAAGCCAGATCCTGCTTGACCTTGGAGTTCTTGCCCCACGGAATCGACAGGATCCAGTCGAGATAGTTGCGCACGACGGTCGATTCAGCCGACATCGGCGACATCGTCCGGAGCTTCTTCAACTCGGCTTCCGCCTTTTCGCGGGCCTCCTTGGAGAGCTTGGTCTTCTTGATGCGCGCCTCGATCTCGGCGGCCTCGTCGCGGCCGTCCTCGCCTTCGCCGAGCTCCTTCTGGATCGCCTTCATCTGCTCGTTGAGGTAGTATTCGCGCTGCGTCTTCTCCATCTGGCGCTTGACGCGCGAGCGGATGCGCTTCTCCACCTGCAGGACGGAGATTTCGGCTTCCATGAAGCCCATAGCCTTTTCCAGCCGCTCCTTGACCGAGAGCGTGGCCAGCATTTCCTGCTTCTCAGGGATCTTGATGGCGAGATGCGAGGCAACCGTGTCGGCGAGTTTGGAATAGTCGTCGATCTGGCTGGCTGCACCCACCACTTCGGGCGAGATCTTCTTGTTCAGCTTGACGTAGTTCTCGAAGTCGGTGACGACCGAACGCGCCAGCGCCTCAACCTCGACCTCTTCCTCGTCCGGCTCGACCAGCGCCGCGGCGCGGGCCTCGTGGAAGTCCGGACGGTCGGTGAACGAGACGATTTTCGCACGCGAAGCGCCTTCGACCAGAACCTTGACGGTGCCGTCGGGCAGCTTGAGCAATTGCAGCACATTGGCGAGCGTGCCGATGTCGAAGATGGCATCGGGCTCGGGATCGTCGTCGGCGGCATTCATCTGGGTGGCAAGCAGGATCTGCTTTTCCTGACCCATCACCTCTTCCAGCGCCTTGATCGACTTCTCACGCCCGACGAAGAGCGGCACGATCATGTGCGGGAACACCACGATGTCGCGCAGTGGGAGAACTGCGAAGACGCCGTCGCTGGGTGCCTTGGATACTTTGGCCATTGTCCAACCTTTCATGTCGCGGCCGCCAATCAGCCAACCGCGAATCTTATATTAACGACCGGGGATCGTTCCGCCTACCACCGTTTATGACGGGAGTTTTACAGCACAGAAATCGGGCACCTCGGCCTTCTCCAGTTAGTTGGATGCACGACCCCCAAAGATCAAGGGGCGTGTCCAAATCCGCACTTCCAACCCGTCCGCGAGTGACACATTTGCGACGCCAAGCCGTACGCCGCGCAAAAGCCCTGTGTGACAGCAAAACGGCGCCTTGCGGCGCCGTTTCAGAATTTCGCTGCGGGCTCATGATGTCAGGCGCTGACATTGCCCTTCTTTTCCTTCTGCTCGGAGTAGATGTAGAGCGGCCGGGCACTGCCGGTCACCACCTCCTCCGAAATCACCACTTCGCGCACGCCTTCGAGCGCGGGAAGCTCGAACATCGTGTCGAGCAGGATCGCCTCCATGATCGAACGCAGGCCGCGCGCGCCGGTCTTGCGCTCGATGGCGCGCTTGGCGATCGCCGAAAGAGCGTTCTCGTGGAAGGTCAGGTCGACATTCTCCATTTCGAACAGCCGCTGATACTGCTTGACCAGCGCGTTCTTCGGCTCGGTCAGGATCTGGATCAGCGCCGGTTCGTCGAGGTCTTCCAGCGTCGCCAGGACCGGCAGACGGCCGACAAATTCGGGGATAAGACCGAACTTCAACAGATCCTCGGGCTCGACCAGGCGGAAGACATCGCCAGTGCGGCGATCCTCGGGCGAAGCGACGACCGCGCCGAAACCGATCGAGGTCTTGCGGCCGCGATCCGAGATGATCTTGTCCAGCCCGGCGAAGGCGCCGCCACAGATGAACAGGATGTTGGCTGTGTCGACCTGCAGGAACTCCTGCTGCGGGTGCTTCCTGCCGCCCTGCGGCGGCACGGAGGCGACGGTGCCTTCCATGATCTTCAGAAGCGCCTGCTGCACGCCCTCGCCCGACACGTCGCGGGTGATCGAGGGATTGTCCGACTTGCGCGAAATCTTGTCGATCTCGTCGATGTAGACGATGCCGCGCTGGGCGCGCTCGACATTGTAGTCGGCCGATTGCAACAGCTTCAGGATGATGTTCTCGACGTCCTCGCCGACATAGCCGGCTTCGGTCAGCGTCGTCGCGTCAGCCATGGTGAAGGGCACATCGATGATGCGGGCCAGCGTCTGCGCGAGCAGCGTCTTGCCGCAACCGGTCGGACCGATCAAAAGGATGTTGGACTTCGCCAGTTCGACATCGTTGTTCTTGCCGGCATGTGCGAGGCGCTTGTAGTGATTGTGGACCGCCACCGACAGCACGCGCTTGGCGTAGGGCTGACCGATGACATAGTCGTCGAGAACCTTGAGGATCTCCTGCGGTGTCGGCACGCCTTCGCGCGACTTCACCATCGAGGTCTTGTTCTCTTCACGGATGATGTCCATGCAGAGTTCGACGCACTCGTCGCAGATGAAGACCGTCGGACCGGCGATCAGCTTGCGCACTTCGTGCTGGCTTTTGCCGCAAAACGAGCAGTAAAGCGTGTTCTTGGAATCGCCGCTGTTGTTGCCGACCTTGCTCATTTTCATGTCCTTTCATGGCCGCCCGCCGATGGTCTGGCTGAAAGGGCGCATACTCTATCTATCGCGGGAATCCGCCGCCGCCAGTGTGTCCCGGCTCCCGCAACGCATTCCGTACGAAACACAAATCAGAAAACGTGGCAATGATTCGCGACAACCCCGCATAAAGCTAAGCCGCCGAAACTCAACATAGCCTTAACGTAGGCAATCCTGTCCCCCGAGGGAACAGCCAATTGTGGCCGAAATGCCGCAAGACGCGCCAAAAGCGCGTGATGGTGCCATCCAACTGCCAACTTGCCTTTATGCCAGCGCCCCTTCGGCCGCCTCGCGCGACGAAATAACCTTGTCGATGAGGCCGAAATCCTTTGCTTCGTCGGCGGTCATGAAATGGTCGCGGTCGAGCGTTTTCTCGATCTCTTCGTAGCTCTTGCCGGTGTGCTTGACGTAGACCTCGTTGAGGCGACGCTTCAGCTTGATGATATCCAGGGCATGGCGCTCGATGTCGGACGCCTGGCCCTGGAAGCCGCCGGAAGGCTGGTGAACCATGATGCGGGCGTTCGGCGTGGCAAAGCGCATGTCCTTGTGACCGGCGGTCAGGAGCAGCGAACCCATCGAAGCCGCCTGGCCGATGCAGAGTGTCGACACGGCCGGCTTGATGAACTGCATGGTGTCGTAGATCGCCATGCCGGAGGTGACGACGCCGCCCGGCGAATTGATGTAGAGGTTGATTTCCTTCTTCGGATTCTCGGCTTCGAGGAACAAAAGCTGCGCGCAGACCAGCGTCGCCATGCCGTCCTCGACCGGACCGGTGATGAAAATGATGCGCTCCTTGAGGAGGCGCGAGAAAATGTCGTAGGCCCGCTCGCCGCGATTGGTCTGTTCGACCACCATCGGAACGAGGTTCATGTAGGTTTCGACGGGGTTCTTCATCAGATATCTCTTATCTCGCGGTGGGATTCCGGCGCCGGGAATGCCGGCAGATCGGGCAGAATCGGTTCTGGATCGTTATTCCGTAAATAGGATGCCGGCTCATCCTTGTGCAAGGCCGACCCCTCCTAGCCATCTGGGTAAGTCGAATCAAGCTTTCTGACCAAGGATTCGGGCCGGCGGATGCTTCCGCGGGTCCGGAGCCGCATGGCCGGCCGCGCAAGGTAGCAGTTTCTTAACCGCGTCACTTAACGAAATGCGCCGAAACCGCTTTTTTCCGAGACGGCTTCCTCTACAATTCAACGTTGAACTTATGCGTAGAGTTCAACAGGGGAAGTGTCATGCCCGGGAAAACCGCATGCTTCACCATCGCCGGCCTGACCATGCTCGGCACGATTTCGCAGACGGCGGCCGGCGGCCGCGCCGTCGAATGTTATGAGCCGGTCCGCAGTCCGGCCGTCTACGACACGGTCTATGAAGACGTGATGATCAGTCCGCCCGGTCAGCAGGTCGACTATATCGCCCCTATCTATGGCACCCGCGAGCGCGTCGTGATGACCGTTCCGGCGCAAGTGACCTACCAGGTCGTGCCGGCCGTCACCCGCACCGTCTACCGCACGGTCCGGATCGATGGCGGCGGCTATTCCTGGGAATGGCGCGTCATCCATGGCCGCAAAGTGCTGTGCAAGGTCTGGCACAAGGCGCGCTACGAACGTGTCGCCAAAACCGTGGTGATCCAGCCCGAACGCACGCGGCGCGTGGTCATCCCCGCACAATACGACAGGATCGCCCAGGAGGTGCTGGTGCGGCCGGAGCAAAGGCGCGTCATCGATGTTCCCGCCTCCTACCAGACCGTCGCGCGTCGTGTGCTGGTTCGCGAGGGTTCATCGGGCTGGCGGCGGGTGCATATTCCCAGGCATTGCCAGGATTAGGTCACCCCCGGCGGCGCTCAGGCGACCTCCGCCCGCAGCCATGCCTTCAAGCCGGCAATATCCCCATCGCCGACAGCAGCGGCAACGCGCCTGCCGACCGCCGCGCCGAACTTGTAGCCGTGACCGGAGCATGCCGAGACAACAAGGCATTTGCCCTTTTCATGCGCCATGAATTTTTCGTCTGATGTGAAAGTGTAGGCGCAGGTGACGACCTCGGTCACCCGATAGTCCTCGATGCGGGCGATCGGCGGCGAAAACAGGTTGCGGATCGCCTCGCCCTCGCCCGCCACCGGCTGACGGTTCCAATCGGCGTCGCTGGTCGGCACCCTGTGCAGGCCGGACCCGAATTTCATGCCGGCGCCGCCGGAGGGCGGGATCACATAGCCGTCGATCGCGCCGCCGACATCGAGGACAACCGGTGCCGCCTGCCAGGCCGCATCGAGGTCGGCCGGCGGTTCGACATAGGCAAGTGCGGTTCGATAGGTCTTCAGCTCGCCGTCCAGCTCCGGAAACAGTTTTAGCACCCAGGCGCCGGCGGCGACGACGATGCGGTCGGCCTGCATGGTCTCACCGCTTTCGAGCACGATGTGGCCGGCTTCGGCGTCGACTTCGACGACCTTGCTATTTTCGTAGACATTGGCGCCGTTGGCGCGCAGCCACTTTGCCAGGCCCGACGCGATCTTGCGGCAATGCAGGGCGCCGCCTTCGGTCGAGAAATAGGCGTAGCGAAACGACCCGGCTTCCAGAAACGGCCAGCGCATCACGGCTGCATCCGGCTCCAGCAATTCGAACGGAAAATTGCCTTCCTCCAGACCCTCGCGATATTCCTCGGCCTCGTCGCCCGGCTCGCGCGAAATGCAGACAAATCCTCTGGGATCGAGGTGGCTTTCGCCGAGATCGGCCCACATCTCGTCCCAGGCCTGGTAGGCCTCGGTGATCAGCCGGCCGTAGCCGGTCCCCGCGCGGTAAGCGCGGCGGATGATGCGATGATGGTCGCCCGACGCGGCCATCGGGTTTGGGATCGGCCCTTGCTCGACGATCGAAACGCTGTGGCCGGCCTTGACCAGCGACCACGCCGTCGAGAGACCGGCAATACCCGCGCCGACAACGATCACCTTCATCAAATCAGACTTTCCGCAGCCGGTTGGCTGGCTCAACGTATTGGATTGCGGGCGCCAACATACGGTCTGGAACCAAGCTGGCAAGCCGCGCTATTGGTCTGGCATGAGCAAATTGACGCCTACCGCCCTGGCCTTTGATCCAGCCACTCGACATCTGCGGCTCGACCCGCACGAGCCGGCCTTTTTTCAAAACCCTTATGATGCCTATGCTTTCCTGCACGGCGTATCGAATGCATTCTTCTGGGAAGAATTCGGCTTCTGGTGCTTTGGCGGTTTCGACGACGTCAACCGGCTGCTGCGCGATCGCCGCTTCGGCCGGCAGAACCCGGCCGGCATTCCAGACAGCCGCGGCATTGGACAGGACCGCAGCCATCTCAGGGCCTTCGACGGCGTCGAAGCCAATTCGATGCTGGAACTGGAGCCGCCGGTGCACACGCGGCTGAGAACACTGGTCAACCGCGCCTTCGTCTCGCGCCAGGTCGAAAGGCTGCGGCCGCGTGTCGAGGCTTTGGCCAACGACCTGATCGACCGTTTCGAACCAGGCAAGACGGTCGACCTGTTGCCTGCTTTCGCGGCGCCCTTGCCGATCACCATCATTGCCGAAATGCTCGGCGTCCCGGTCGAAATGGGGCCGCAACTGCTCGACTGGTCGCACCAGATGGTTGCCATGTACATGCATGGCCGCACACGCGCGATCGAAGAGACGGCCAACCGCGCCGCCCGCGAATTTGCGGATTTCCTCCGTGGCTACGTCACCGAGCGACGCCGAAATCCCGGCGACGACCTTTTGTCGCTGCTGATCTCGGCGCAGGAGGACGGTGAGAGGCTGTCGGAGGACGAGATGGTGTCCTCGGCGATCCTGCTGCTCAATGCCGGCCATGAAGCAACCGTGCATCAGACCGGCAATGCCGTCCGCTCGATCCTTATGCAAGGTGGCGATGTCAGCCGCTTCTTCGGTTCGCCCGAGGCGACCGCGGCAACGGTCGAGGAATGCCTGCGCTTCGACGCGCCGCTGCACATGTTCGCGCGCTATGCCTATCAGGAGATCGAGGTCGCGCCCGGCATCGTCGTGCAGCCGGGCCAGACGATCGGGCTGCTGCTGGGCATGGCCAATCATGACCCGCGCGCCTTCGCCGATCCTCTCGCCTTCCGGCCCGACCGGGCCGACCAGAAGAACGTCTCCTTCGGCGCCGGTATCCATTTCTGCATCGGCGCGCCGCTCGCCCGGCTCGAATTGCAGGTGTCGCTGAAAACCCTGTTTGAACGGCATCCGAAGCTGCATCTTGCCGAAGAGGCGCGCTTTCGGGACACTTACCATTTCCATGGGCTGGAAACGCTCGCCGTCGGCTTTTGAGTACCGCTGGGCCGCCGGCCTATTTCACCATGGCGCCAGCCGCAACCACAAGGTCTGCTCACCGGACCGCCTACGACATGCCCTTCCACGACAAGGCACCGGAAGCTATCTCAGCCAGTTCCAGCGAAATAGTCATAAGCAGGCAGCACAAGCTTGGGGGAGAGCCTGAAGGCCGTTGCTGGCAGCCCCTGTTGATCCATGCCAAATCGCAAGATCGGTCGAGCGCGACATATCCGGAAAGGCCTAACTGGTGTCGTCACGGAGAAAGAGACGTTGAAGGCCGCACTTGAAAACTACCAGGCTCGAATGCAGCGGGTGCTGGACCATATAGACCAGCATCTGGATGACGATCTGGGGCTGGAGGCGTTGAGCGGTGTCGCGGCGTTCTCGAAATACCATTTCCACCGGCAGTTCACGTCCACCTTCGGGGTGTCCGTGCATCGCTATGTCCAGCTCGCCCGCATGAAGCGTGCTTCGTACAGACTTGCCGAAAGTGACGCCCAAAGCGTCACCGACATAGCCATGGATGCCGGTTACGACGCGCCGGATGCCTTCGCCCGCGCCTTTCGGCAACGGTTCGGGCAATCGCCCTCGTCGTTCCGGAAATCTCCCGACTGGGGGTCGTGGCTCATGGCCTTCGGGCCCCTCGAAAAAGCAAGGAACACGCTCATGCAGATAATCTTTGAACACGACGACGTGACGATCCGCGATGTGCCCCCGACGCCGGTGGCGATCATGGAGCACCGCGGAGACCGGGCGACGCTCCAGGACACCATCCAGCGGTTCATCGCCTGGCGTAAGGCCGCGGGCTTGTCGCCCGAGACAAGCCCGACCTTCAACATCTTCCGTTCCGAAAGGGAGCCCGCGGTCCCGGCTGACTACAGCATGGACATTTGTGCCGGGACCGACCGGCCGATCGAGGCGAATGACGCGCAGATGAAGGCTGGCGTGATTCCCGGCGGTCGTTGCGCGGTGCTGCGCTATCCCGGCAATACCAACAATCTCGAACCCGCAGCACGTTACCTTTATCGTGAATGGCTTCCGGCCAGCGGCGAGGAAGCACGCGACTTTCCGATCTATTGCCAACGACATCTGTCCCACTTCCCGGAGGGACCGCTACGCGAAGTGGTCGTTGAACTCTTTCTGCCTCTGAAATAGCTCGGCAGGACAGCGGTCTGTCCCTTCCGATCGCGAGCATCATGGCGACGCGAGATCAAAGCTTGATCACGTACTCCTTGCGAGTCGTTTCAAGCACTTCCCAGCTGCCTTTGAAGCCAGGCCTGAGCACGAAGCTGTCGCCGGCCCGAACGGTGCGCGCTTGCCCACCGTCCTCCGCGATCACCGAAACGCCGGACAGGATGTGGCAGAACTCCCATTCGTCATAGACGATGCGCCATTTGCCCGGGGTCGATTCCCAGATGCCGGCGTAAAGGCCGCCGTCGCGCTCCTCGACATTCCAGGTGCGGAATTTGGGATCGCCCGAGATCAGCCGATCCGGCGCCGGCGCGCCCTGTTCGGCGTCGACAGTGTCGACGCCGATGGCAAGAAATTTTGACTCGCTCATGATCGGTCAGACCTTGGCAAGCGCCTGTTCGAGGTCGGCGACGATGTCGTTGACGTCCTCGATGCCGATCGAAAGCCGCACCGTGTCCGGTCCTGCGCCGGCCTTGACCTTCTGCTCGTCGGAAAGCTGGCGGTGCGTGGTCGAGGCCGGGTGGATGACCAGAGACTTGGTGTCGCCGACATTGGCCAGGTGCGAGAACAGCTCGAGCGCCTCGACGAATTTGACGCCGGCGTCATAGCCGCCCTTGAGAGCGAAGGTGAACACGGCGCCGGCGCCAAGCGGCGAGTACTTCTTCTGCAGCGCGTTGTTCTTGTCTGAGGGCAGGCCGGGGTAGTTCACCGACGCAACCTTAGGATGGTTGGACAGCCAGGCGGCAACGGTGACGGCATTGTCGCAGTGGCGCTGCATGCGCAGCGGCAAGGTCTCCAGGCCGGTCAAGATGAGGAAGGCGTTGAAGGGCGAGATCGCCGGACCGAGATCGCGCAGGCCGAGCACGCGCGCGGCAATGGCGAAAGCGAAATTGCCGAAGGTTTCGTGCAGGACGAGGCCGCCATATTCGGGGCGCGGTTCCGACAGCATCGGGTATTTGCCCGACTTCGACCAGTCGAAGGTGCCGCCGTCGACGATGGCGCCACCGATCGAATTGCCGTGGCCGCCGATGAACTTGGTCAGCGAATGGACAACGATGTCGGCGCCATGCTCGATCGGCCGGATCAGGTAGGGCGAAGCCAGCGTGTTGTCGACGATCAGCGGCAGGCCATGCTTGCGCGCGATGTCGCCGATCTTCTCGATGTCGACGAAAGTGCCGCCCGGATTGGCCAGGCTTTCGATGAAGATCGCCTTGGTCCTGTCGTCGATCTGGCTCTCGAAGGTCGAGATGTCGTTGGTGTCGGCCCAGCGCACCTCCCAGCCATAATTCTTGAAGGCATGGCCGAACTGGTTGATCGAACCGCCGTAGAGCTTGTTGGCGGCGACGAAATTGTCGCCCGGCTGCATCAGACTGTGGAACACGATCACCTGCGCGGCGTGGCCGGAGGCGACCGCGAGTGCCGCCGTGCCGCCTTCGAGGGCCGCCATGCGCTCTTCCAGCACCGCCTGCGTCGGATTCATGATGCGGGTGTAGATGTTGCCGAAGGCCTTGAGCCCGAACAGCGACGCGGCATGGTCGGCATCGTCGAAGACGAAGGAGGTCGTCTGGTAGATCGGCGTGGCACGCGCGCCGGTCGCTGGATCGGGCTTGGCACCGGCATGGACGGCGAGCGTGTTGAAACCTGGCGTGCGGGTCATTGAAAACCTCCCTTTTGAAACTCTTGAAATCGCCGGGCATTCTTGGCGAAGCATGAGCGCGAATGCAAAGAAGAAAATGCCCTTCGGCGAACGATCTGCGGCCGAGGCCCGAGAAAATGCAATGGGCTAAGGAATAATTTTGCGCCCAAGGCGCATTGCGCATCAGGCCTTGCTTTTGGTGCATGTCGTTATCCCAAAACCGCCGCGCACTTTTAGCGACGTGTCCTACTTCTGGCGCACGCCAAAACTCTGGAATCCCGACCGCATCAGCGGCTTCTTCGACGACAGCACGCCGGAATTGACGCCGGTCCAGCCGATCTCGCCGGACAGCTTGCCGTATTCGATTTTGGGGCAGCGGTTCATCACCACCTTGATGCCCACCGCCTCGGCGCGCGCGGCGGCCTCGTCATGGCGAACGCCAAGTTGCATCCAGATGACTTTCGGCAAGGGATCGAGACGCAACGCCTCGTCGACGATGCCGGGCACCGCCGCCGGCGCGCGAAAGACATCGACCATGTCGATCGGCTCGGGAATATCCGCGAGCCTCGCATAGGTCATCCGGCCGAGGATCTCCTTGCCGGCCTGCCCAGGATTGATCGGAAACACCGAAAATCCCTTGGCCAGCAGATATTTCAGCACGAAATAGCTTGGCCGCACATCATTGGCGGACGCGCCGACCATGGCGATGGTCTTCACCGAATTGAGGATGCCGGCGATGTAGGTGTTGTCGTAGCTATCGTGGTTCATGCGGCTTCCTGCGGTAGTGGTATCGGTAAAGTTCACGGCTGAACCCAAGCGAGGCATAGAGAGCGCGAGCCGGCGTGTTGTCGACCACCACCTGCAAGCATGCGGCGTGAGCCCCTGCGCGCCGCGCCCAGCCGATGAGGCCGCCGACAGTCTTGCGGCCCAGACCTTGCTGCCTGAAACGGCCATCGGTTTCAACCGATTCCACCACAAGCAGGCCATTGCGGATGACGCCATATGCCAAGGCGGCAATTTCGCTGTCGCGTTCACAGGATACGAACGCCCGGTCGCCGACGATCAGCCCGGTCATCTCGCGAAAGATGCGGCACTCGGCGTCGTCAAAGGTCCCCATGCGGAACCGCGCCGCGAGCCAGTCCTCGCCCGGCACTTTCGAAACGGTGACCTGCTCATCGCGGACTTCAGCCAGGTCGCCGATCCCGGCATGGAGATGGATCGTGCCGCCTTCCGGCTGGTAGCCGCGATGGTCGAGTGCGGCTTCGAGCTCGCCGGCGATGTCGGGAACCCGAAACAAGGGCGTCTGGCCGTGGCCGATGTAGAAGGACTCGGCGGCGCCGATGACTGCATCAGGCGCGCCACGCTGGCCGCGCAAGGGATTGGCCGAATTGGTGCGCCGGATCCGTCCGCCGGAGCGCCGCAGGAGCCAGCCATCAAAGACCGCCCCGGTCGCCGCCGGCCAGCCTTCGCGGCATGCCTGCTCGACGCGCCAGTTGAGATCATCGTCGCCGGCGCTCACGCGTCATCCTCCCGCAGCGCTTCCTCCATGAACGCCTGCGGATCGGTACAGAAGTCGCGCATCATGCGAAAATGATCGGTATCGCTGAAATCGGTCGGGTCGAGCCCGAAGCGGCTGATGCGGAACAGCCGCGCGCCGGGACAAGCCATCAGCAACGGCGAATGCGTCGCCATGATCACTTGCGCGGTGCCCGACTGGTCCATGCGCCGCAGCATCTTGAGCAGCTCGATCTGTCGCGTCGGCGACAGTGCGCTCTCGGGTTCGTCAAGGATGTAGATGCCCTGCCTGCGGCAGCGCTCCTCGAAAAATCGGATAAAGCCCTCGCCATGCGACCAGGACAGGAAGTCCGGCGGCGCCCCGCCAGATTCCAGCGCTGCCTGATCGAGATAGCGGGCCACGGAGTAGAAGGATTCGGCGCGAAAGAACCAGCCGGCGGTGACTTTCGGCAGCCAGTGACCACGGAATGCGTTGGCCAACGCAGCACCACTCTTGTCGATGGCGCTGGAATGGTCGACTGGCATATATCCCTTGCCGCCGCCGGCTTCGTCATAGCCGGCCAGTGCGCCGATCGCCTCGAGCAGCGTCGATTTGCCGGTGCCGTTCTCGCCGACAATGATGGTGATCGGCGTGGTGAATTCGAGTTCGAACTCATGGCCGCGAAACAGCGGCAGGTTCCAGGGATATTTCTCCCAGTCCGCCACGCGCTCGGCGTCGAGCAGGATGCGCTTCAGATAGGGAGCCTTTAGCCGCGTCAGCTGCTTGCGATGGGCCATCAGCCGGGTAGCGAAATCGTGCCGTCTTCCGCGATCGGAAAGGCCGGATTGTGCGCCACTTCCCAGACATGCCCGTCGGCGTCGGCGAAATAGCCGTACCAGCCGCCCCAAAAGGCCCGGCCGGCCGGCTTGACGATGCGGCCGCCGGCTTTTTCCGCCCTGGCGAGCACGTCGTCGACTTCGGCGTCGGAACGAGTGTTGTAGGCGAGGTAGACCGCCGATGGCGCCGCGGCGAAGGCGATGCCGGAATCCTCTTCTGCGCTGGCGCGCGGGAACAGGCCGAGGATGACACCGCCCATCTGGAAGAAGGCGACCCCGTCGGTGATGCCGGCATGCCGCTTCAAGCCCATCTCTTCGTAGAAGCGCACGGCGCGGTCTAGATCATCGGTAGCAATGGTGATGATGGAGATGCGCGGCTCCATGACGTTCTCCTTACTCGTCCTTCCATTCCGGCTTGCGCTTGCCGATGAAGGCGCCGATGCCCTCCTCCGCGTCGCGCGCAAGCATGTTCTCGACCATGATCCGGCCGGTATAGGCATAGGCGTCGGCCAGCCCCATTTCAGCCTGGGCGTAAAAGGCTTCCTTGCCGGTCTTGACCACCAAAGATGATTTGGAAGCAATGGTTTGCGCGTATTTGGTGACGATCTGATTCAGGTATTCGCGCGGCACGACGCGGTTGACCAAGCCGAACTCCTTGGCGGTCGCCGCATCGATCGTCTCTCCGGTCAGCAGCATCTCCATGGCATGCTTGCGCGAAACGTTGCGCGACAGCGCCACCATCGGCGTCGAGCAGAACAGCCCGATATTGACGCCCGGCGTGCAGAAGGTAGCCTCATGTGAGGCGATCGCCAGATCGCAGCTGGCGACCAGTTGCAGCCCGGCGGCGGTGGCCAGGCCGTCGACTTCCGCGATGACAGGCAAGGGATGCCGCACGATGGCCTGCATCAGCGTCGCACAAGCGGCAAACGTCTCTGCGAAGAAGGTCTTGCCATGATCGGCGTCAGTGCGGCGCGCCGTCATTTCCTTGAGATCATGGCCGGCGCAGAACACCTTGCCGGCCGCCGACAAAACGATGACGCGAACGGCCTTGTCGGCCTTGGCGCGCTCGAGTTCGGCCGTCAGCGCCGCCATCACCGCCAGCGACAGCGCATTGGCGGGCGGATTGGCGAGCGTCAGGCGCAGCACGCCCTTGTCCAGTTGTGCAACAACCGGCCCTTCAACGGCGGCAGGCTTGATGGCAAGGATTTCGGCCATGGATAAGGTCTCCGCGATTCCGCCTGGGGCTGCCAGAGTATCTAATACCGGATCAGGTTTCGTCCAACACCGATCGCTTGCGCCAGGGGACGAAGGTTGTCAGAAATGCCGCGCCGCGCCCATACAGGTCGGCCAAAACGAGGGACCGACATGCCCGCCCAAATCAATTTGAAGCCGGTTCTGACCGCGCAACAAGTCAATGCGCTGATGGAGACCGTCTATCCGCAGCTCAACGAGCAGTTCAAATATTTCGAGGCGATCGACGTGTTCCCCGGCGGCTGCACCGTGCGGCTCAACGCCGGCGAGCGGCACTTACGTCCGGGCGGCACGGTGTCCGGCCCTTCGCTGTTCACGCTGGCCGACATTGGCGGCTACGTCTGCGTGCTCAGCCATGCCGGGCCGGATGCGCTTTCCGTTACCGTCAACCTCGACATCAATTTCGTGCGCAAGGCCGAGGCCGGACCGATCGATGGCCATTGCCGCATCCTGAAGCTGGGCAAGAGCCTGATGGTGTTCGATATCGACATCGTTGCCGGCCCGGACGGGCACACGGTGGCGCACGCCACCGGCACCTATTCGATCCCGCCGAAGCGGAATGGCGATGTGGTAAAATAATACCTTTCACTTAACTTATTGTTTTCGCCGCATTTTGTCAGATATTCTCCTTTTCGCGCGCCTTGACGCGATCACCACCCTCGCCTATAAGCCCTCACGAAGCCCGCAAAGGCCGCCGTTTTGTTATTGGCGGCGGACAGCGTCCTTCCGACAATCCAAGCAACAAGAAACGCCTTCTTTTATGAAGGTCAGAACCGAGAGCAGAAAACATGACAACCTTTTCGCAGAAGCCTGCGGATGTGGTGAAGAAGTGGATCCTGATCGACGCCGAAGGTCTCGTCGTCGGTCGTCTGGCCACTGTCATCGCCAATCATCTTCGCGGCAAGCACAAGCCGACCTTCACCCCGCATGTCGACGACGGCGACAACGTCATTGTCATCAATGCCGACAAGGTGGTGTTCACCGGCAAGAAGTTCACCGACAAGGTCTATTACTGGCACACCGGCCACCCAGGCGGCATCAAGGAGCGCACCGCGCGCCAGCTGCTCGAGGGTCGTTTCCCCGAGCGTGTCGTCGAGAAGGCCGTTGAGCGCATGGTCCCACGTGGCCCGCTCGGTCGTCGCCAGATGAAGAACCTGCGCGTCTATGCAGGTGCCGAGCATCCGCATGTCGCACAGCAGCCCGTCGTGCTCGACGTGGCCAAGCTGAACGCCAAGAACAAGAAGGTCGCATAAGATGGCTGAGCTTTCCTCGCTCGCAGAACTGGGCGCCGCCACCGGCAACACCAATACCCAGCCGGCAGCCCCCGTCCACGTCCAGAAGCTCGACAAGTCGGGCCGCGCCTATGCCACCGGCAAGCGCAAGAACGCCATTGCGCGCGTCTGGGTGAAGCCGGGTTCCGGCAAGATCATCGTCAACGACAAGGAATTCGCGACCTATTTCGCGCGTCCGGTCCTGCAGATGATCCTCAACCAGCCGATCATCGCCTCCAACCGCGCCGGCCAGTACGACATCGTCGCGACCGTTGTCGGCGGCGGTCTCTCCGGCCAGGCTGGCGCCGTGCGTCACGGCATCTCCAAGGCGCTGACCTATTACGAGCCGACGCTGCGCGCCGTGCTCAAGAAGGGCGGCTTCCTGACCCGCGACAGCCGCGTCGTCGAGCGCAAGAAGTACGGCAAGGCGAAAGCCCGTCGTTCGTTCCAGTTCTCGAAGCGCTAAGCACTTCGCAGCTTCAGACAATCGAAAAGGCCGCCCCCCGGGCGGCCTTTTTGTTTGCGGCTCGGCAGTCACCCCACCCGCGCCTGCGCGACCTCCCCATCGAGGGGAGGTAGAAGAGCGCGACGCCCTACCTCCCCTCGATGGGAAGGTCGGCGCGTAGCGCCGGGTGGGGTGAAGGCGCCGGCATAAACAGGTCAGGCCTTGCCGCCCTTGATATAGTCGATGAACGCCCGCAGCGGGGCCGGCACCAGCCGCCGGCCGGGATAATAGAGGAACGGTCCGGGAAAACTCGGCCACCACGGTTCGAGAATGGGCTCAAGCGCGCCGCTTTCGAAGTAGGGGCGAAGCCAGCCCTCGAAGAGGCCGATGATGCCGGTGCCGGCGATGGCCGCATCGACGGCAAGATCGGTCGCGCCGCCGATCCGCACGATCAGCGGCCCTGTCGGATCGACCCGCACCACCTCACCGTCGCGCTCGAACTCCCAAGGCAGCATCGCACCGCTGGAAAAGCGCCCGCGCACGCAAGAGTGGCCAAGCAGGTCGCTCGGGTGTTGCGGCCGCCCATGACGAGCAAGATAGGCAGGGCTGGCAGCGGTGGCGAAGCGCTGCACGCGCGGTCCGATCGGCACCGCGATCATGTCCTGCTCCAGCCGCTCGTCATAGCGGATGCCGGCGTCACACCCGGCCGCCAGCACATCGACAAAGTTCTCATCGGCGATCACTTCCAGACGGATGCCGGGATAGGCGGCGAGGAAACCCGGCACGATATCGGGCAAGATCAACCGCGCGGCGCTGACCGGCACATTGAGACGCAGCGAGCCCGCCGGCCTGTCGCGAAAGCCGTTCACCACGTCCAGCGCCGCCTCCACCTCCGACAGCGCCGGACCGAGCCGCTCCAGCAGGCTGAGGCCCGCCTCGGTCGGGACAACGCTGCGCGTCGTGCGGTTGAACAGCCTGACACCGAGCTGCACTTCCAGGCGACGCACCGCCTCACTCAAGCCGGAGGCGCTGCCGCCGCTCGCACGCGCGCCATCGCGAAAACCGCCGGCGCGCGCCACCGCCACGAAGGCGTTCAGATCGCTGAGGTCCATCATTGTTCGCCATTCCGCACGGCCTGTGTGGATTGTACCGGATTATCACGAGGTTGGGCAGCGCCTATCTCTGCCTCCTCAAAGGAGATCAATCATGTCCAACATCCAACAATCCGGCACCTTCGCCCCCGCCACCTTCAAGCTTGGCAGCCACACCGTGAAGCGGCTCGGCTACGGTGCCATGCAACTCGCCGGACCCGGCGTGTTCGGGCCGCCCAAGGACCATGACGCGGCATTGGCCGTGCTGCGCGAGGCCGTGACGCAAGGCGTCGACCACATCGACACCAGCGACTTCTATGGACCGCACGTCACCAACCTTTTGATCCGCGAAGCGCTGGCGCCCTACCCTGACGATCTCGTCATCGTCACCAAGATTGGCGCCCGGCGCGGCGCGGATGGATCGTGGTTGCCGGCCTTTTCCGTGGAAGAGCTGACCCAGGCCGTGCATGACAATCTAAGCAATCTCGGGCTCGAGGTGCTCGATGTGGTCAATTTGCGCATCATGTTCGATACCCATGGTCCAGCCGAAGGGTCGATCGAAGCGCCGCTCACCGTGCTGGCCGGGCTTCAACAGAAAGGCCTGGTCAAACATATCGGGCTGAGCAACGTGACGCCGGCGCAGATCGCCGAAGGGCGCCGTATCGCCGAGATCGTCTGCGTGCAGAATCAGTACAATCTTGCGCATCGCGGCGGCGACGCCCTGATCGACGACCTTGCCCGCGACGGCATCGCCTATGTGCCGTTCTTCCCGCTCGGCGGCTTCAACCCGCTGCAATCCTCCACCCTGTCGGACGTCGCAACACGCCTCGGCGCCACGCCAATGCAGGTTGCGCTCGCCTGGCTGCTGCGCCGCGCGCCCAACATCCTGCTGATTCCCGGCACATCGTCGGTCGGACATCTCAGGGAGAACCTCGCGGCTGCCGAACTGGAGCTTTCGGATGATGTGCTTGGGGAGTTGGATGGGATGGCGATGGCTGCTTGATAGGGCGCCCCACCGGGAGCATATGCTGCCTGTTGGGTCTCGGCTGTCACCCAACCCGGCGCTACGCGCCGACCTCCCCATCAAGGGGAGGTAGGGCGCCGCGCTTTACATACAGACACCCTTGCAACGCCTGCCGGCTCAGCGGTCTACTCAATGCGTCGAGACTGGCGGCGACCTCCACCTCCCCTCGATGGGGAGGTCGGCGCGTAGCGCCGGGTGGGGTGATGGCGCCGGCGTTCCCAAGGTGGGTGACAGCGCCAGCGTCGAATTGCTAGTTGATGCTCGCCGTGTTCGCCGGCTCAGCCGGCCGCGCCTCGTCGGCATAAGGCACGCGAAAACCATTCGCCGTCAGCCATACGATGGCTGCCTTCGGCTCGTCCGTCTGGATGATTGTGGCGCCGCGATCGGCCCAAAAACCCCAGACTTCGCGCGGCAGGCTGGCCTGCACCGCCAGTTCGTCGCCGCGGCCGCCGGCCAGGAAGCCTCCCGGCTTGTTGGCGATGGCGTAGGTGTCGGCCCAGATGTGCCAGTTGCCCCTGACCGCGGCCGCGCGCATGCGCGTGCTGAACAACGGCCCGCCGGTCTCGGTCAGCGTCTCGGCGCCTGCCCGCCAGTTGATCAGCTCGATTGCGCGCGGCGAAAAGGCATGGCCGACCGTCCGGGCGAAGCCGGCATCACGCACCGCGTCATCGGCGATGATCGGCATGAACTGGAAGCCGCCGCCGATAGCGGTCATTGCCGCCTGGACCGTGGTGATCCGGTTCTGGTTCCACAAATTCTCCTTGACGATAACCTGCTCGGCCATGCCGAGATCGCGAGCCACCGCGATCATGCCCGAGAGGTCGCCGACGTCGAGCTTGTTGTCGAGGTTGATGAGGGTCCTGTCCCTGGTCGCCATCAGCATCTCGCGCAGCGTCGAGACTGTTTCACCCGTCACCGCACCGGTGCCTTCGACCACCAGCCTGCAGGTCTTCAGTTCGGCCAGGGTGTATTTGACCACCTCGCCCTTGCAGGTGGTGGTGCGGTCGAGCCAGCTGTCATGCATGACGACGAACTCACCGTCCTTCGAGCGCCTGATATCGACCTCGACGATTTCTGCGCCCATGGCGATCGACCCCTCCACGGCGGCAATCGAATTTTCCGCGTAGAGCGTCTTGCCCGCCTGCATGCTGCCGGCGCGATGCGCGACCACCATGACGTGGTCGCGCCACTGGTTGGCGTGCTCGAAGCGGTCAAGAATCTGCCTGGCGCGGGTCTCGCCGGCCAATGACTGGTCAGAAAAGGCCACAAGTGCCGAGGAAAACAGAAGGCTCAGCCAGATGGTCCGCATCGAGAATCGCTCCTTGCCGGATCGAGATCGGGATAGGCGACCCTCGTGACATCCAGGTGAACGAAGCCGGCTAGCGGTTGTTCGCGGGGAGTGCGCGTCAGATGCGTTTCGAGAGCCGGCGGAACCACGCCATGGCCGGCATCTCGACAAAACGCCAGGTGATCCAGGAGGCGGCAATGGTGGCCGCGAGCATGACGACGATCGCCAATGCTCCGGTCCAGCCGGCGCCGAAGCCGGTGGCAGGCTGGCCGCGCAGCATGAAATCGCCCATCAGGCCGAGGCCGAGCTTGCGCTCGACGAGCCCGGCGATGTTGATCAGGCGCGCCTGGACGAAAATGTGGACCATGTAGATCGAGTAGGACAGCGCGCCGAGCGTCAACATGAACGGGGTTCTCAGCAAGGCGCTGATCCAGCCGCCCTCATGGGCGAACAGGAACAGCGCCAGCGCGAACACCAGGGGTGCCGCGATGCCGAAATCATTGCCGCCCGCCAGCGAGACGAAAAGCACGATGACGGTCACCATGACGATTTCGGCAAGGGTCCAGTCCATCCGCGGGCCGCTCCTGGCGAGGGCCTGTCGCGCCCCTGCAATGGAATCATGCTGAAACCAGGCCAGCAAGGCGCCGAGCGAGAAGCCGTACAGGCAGCGGATGAAGCCGAAATCGAAGGACACATCCATATGATGGGTCGAGAAACCGAGCAGGAACAGCGGCGCGGTGACGGCGGCGGCGACGAACCATATCCAGGCGCGCGCGCCGGCGACGAAGACCACGCCAGCAAACAGGAGATAGGCGAAGAACTCGGCCGAAATGCTCCAGCTTGGCGCATTCCAGGTCAATTGATCCTCGAAACCGACACCCTGGAGCAGAAGAAGATTGGCAAGCAGGCTGCCGAGGTCGAAGCCTCCGCTGAAGGGGGCAGCCCCGGTGCCGTGCAATTGCGGCAGCATCAGCCGCAGCAACTCGAAGCCGGCGAAGGCGGCAAGCATGAGCAGATGCAGCGGGTAGATGCGGCCGAAACGGACCAGTGCGAAGCGCGCGACCTGTTCCGGCTGGTTCAGCCGATCGCCGTAGCTGCTGGCGATGACGAAACCGGAGAGGACGAAGAAGAAATCGACGAACAGGTAGGACGAACCGATGAAGGCGCTTTGCGAAATCGTCGAAGCGGTCGGAAAGTGAAACAGCGCCACCAGAAGCGCGCAGATGCCGCGCCACGAATCGAGCACCAGGAAGCGTTCGCCGGCGACCGTGCCGGTGCGGGCCGACGCCACGACAAGGGTGGGGTTGAGAAACGCGGTCTGCGTCATGATGATACAATCCTGTCTTGCCGTGGCACTCGGGCAGCGCCATTCCGTCTCGCCAAGCTGTGACTGGCATCTTCCGTGCCGGTTCTGTAGTTGTTGCACCCCGATGAAAAACGAGGATTCGTAATGGCGAACAACAACATCGACAACGCCTTCACCGCCCGTTCCAAAACGGGCGCCGCGTTCGAGCCGACCTATTCCGGCGCGCTGTCGTTCATGCGCCGCAAATACACAAAAGACGTGAAGGGCGCGGACGCGGTGGTGTGGGGTATTCCCTTCGATGCCGCCGTCACCAACCGGCCGGGCGCCCGCTTCGGGCCGCAGGCGATCCGCCGCGCCTCGGCGATCCTCGATAACGACCCGCAATATCCGTTCTCACGCGATTTGTTCGAGCATCTGGCGGTGGTCGACTATGGCGATTGCCTGCTCGATTCGGGCAATCACCAGAAGACACCCGGCACGATCGAACGTGAAGCGGCCAAGATCCTGAAATCCGGCGCCTTCCTGCTGACGCTCGGCGGCGATCATTTCGTCACCTGGCCGCTGCTCAAGGCGCATGCCGCCATCCATGGTCCGCTCGCCTTGGTGCAGTTCGACGCCCATCAGGACACCTGGCCGGACGACGGCAAGCGCATCGACCACGGATCCTTCGTCGGCCGCGCCGTCAAGGAAGGCATCATCGACCCCGACCGCTCGATCCAGATCGGCATCCGCACCCATGCACCCGACACGTTCGGCATCAAGATCCTCCATGGCCATGAAATCGAGGAGATGCGGGCGTCCGATATCGCCTACGCCATCGTCGACCGCACCGGCGGCAAGAAGACCTACCTCACCTTCGACATCGACTGCCTCGATCCGGCCTACGCGCCTGGCACAGGCACGCCAGTTGCCGGCGGGCCGTCCTCGGCGAAGATCCTGTCGACGCTGCGCCAACTCAACCAGATCGATATTGTCGGTGCCGACATCGTAGAGGTTGCGCCGGCCTATGATCACGCCGATATAACGGCGATCGCCGGCTCGATGGTGGCCATGCAATATCTCGGCCTGCTGGCTGAGCGAAAGGCCCGGCTTGAAGAGTTGAACAACGGCAACCACAATGGTGCCGCAGTGATTCAAGGTCAGGGCATATGATCTTGAAATATCAGGGAATTTGATCAACCCATGAAACCGAAAATCTTCATCGACGGCGAACACGGCACCACCGGCCTGCAGATCAGGGCGCTGCTTGCCGAGCGCATTGATCTGGAGATCATTTCCATCCCGACCGAACGCCGCAAGGAAACGGCGGCGCGCGCCGAGTTTCTCAACGCCGCCGATGTCGCGATCCTGTGCCTGCCTGACGACGCGGCGAAAGAAAGCGTCTCGCTGATCGCCAACGACACCACCAAGGTCATCGATGCGTCGACCGCGCATCGCGTGGCGGAAGGCTGGGCGTATGGTTTCGCCGAGATGGACAAGGACCAGGCAAAGGCGATCGCCTCGGCAAAACGCGTCGCCAATCCAGGCTGCTGGCCGCAGGGACCGATCGCCACGCTACGGCCGCTGGTCACGTCAGGCCTGCTGCCGGCGGATTTCCCGATCACCGTCAACGGCATTTCGGGCTATTCGGGCGGCGGACGGCCGATGATCGAGGACTATGTCGCCAAGGGCGAGGAAGCCTCGGAATTCCTGCCCTACGGCCTCACGCTTCAGCACAAGCACGTGCCGGAATTGAGGGCCTATGCCAGGCTGTCGCATGATCCGATCATGCAGCCGGCGGTCGGCAATTTCGCGCAAGGCATGATCACCGTGGTGCCGTTGCAGCTTGGCAGCCTCGACCATGTGCCGACCGGTGCGGAGCTGCATGCGGCGATTGCCGACCATTTCGCCGCCATCAAGGGCGGCGTGGTCGAAGTGGCGCCCTATGCGCATTCGGAGCGCATGCCGGAGATCAATCCCGAGGTCTACAACGGCACCAACCGGATGAAGGTCTATGTCTTTGCCAATGACAAACGGGCGCAGGCCCTGCTGCTGGCGGTCTATGACAATCTTGGCAAGGGTGCCTCGGGTGCCGCCGTGCAGAACATGGACCTGATGCTCGGCCTCTGATGGACGCGCCAGCCTTTCCGGCGCGCTGGAAAGTCAGCGCGCCCGAACTCATTGCCGAGACCTTTTCGAGCCGCATCTGGAAGGTTTTGCGCGAAGACGGGTCGCCGGCGATCGTCAAGGCGCTCAAGCCTTTCGACGACGTCGCCGACGAGTTGCGCGGCGAGCATTATCTCGCCTGGCGGCGCGGCGAAGGCGCGGTGCGCCTGCTCGGCCGCGACAGCCACAGCATGCTGCTGGAATATGCCGGTGAAACGCTGCTTCAGCAAGTTCTCGACGAACAGGGCGACTTTGTAGCGACCGCAATTGCGGCCGAGGTGATGGCGAAGCTGTTTTCACAGGGGAAAGACCCCTTCCCGCCCGAACTTCAGCCGCTCCGGGAACGCTTCGCCAGCCTGTTCAACAAGGCGAATGCCGATCGCGACGCCGGCCATGACGGCCTCTATGTCGAGGCCGCCACTATTGCCGACCGGCTGCTGACCGATCCGCACGATATCAGGCCACTGCATGGCGACCTGCATCACGAGAACATCCTGCACGGACCGCGCGGCTGGCTGGCTATCGATCCGAAGGGCGTGCTCGGCGACCCCGGCTTCGATGCGGCGAACATGTTCTACAACCCGCTCGAGCGGGACGATCTCTGCCTCGACCCCGAGCGGATCGCTGGTATGGCCGGGATCTTTGCCAACACTCTGGGCCAGACACCGGCCGCTATCCTTGATCATGCCATCGCCTATGGCTGCCTTTCGGCATCCTGGCATCATGAGGACGACAATGCGGTCGAGGAGAACCGCGAATTGTCGGTCGTCAAGGCGATCCGGGCGGTACGGGCAAGCTTCTGATCCGGACCCGGTAGATCAGCTCCAAGATCAGCCCCTGAGCGCTATTCCCGCCGGCAAGGGATAGGCGCCCTTGGTGCCGCGCCAGTGTGCGGCGGCAAAACCCAGCACGATCAGCGCAAATCCCTGATGGGTCAGCGCCATATGCAGCGGCACATGCATCAGCAGCGTGCCGATGCCGATCGAAGCTTGGACCAGCACCAGTAGAAACAGCAGCGTCGCGCGCCGCGCATGCGTTGTTTCAGGCAGCCGCCGGCGCGTGGCGATCATGTGCCACAATACCACGACGAATACCGTGTAGGCGCCAAACCGATGGACGAACTGCACCGTCTTCGGGCTCTCGAAGAAGTTGCGCCACGCCGGCTCGAGGATCAGCAGATCGCCAGGGATGATCTTGCCGTCCATCAACGGCCAGGTGTTGTAGCTTAAGCCCGCGTCGAGCCCGGCGACCAGGCCGCCGAGATAGATCTGGATCAGCGCCAGCAGCACGATGAACCCGGCCAGCCTCTGCGTCGACCGATCGGCGGCGGGTTCGGAATGCGGCGCCAATCCTCGCGCGACCACCATGGTGGCGGTGAAGATCAGCGCGGCGAGTGTCAGGTGGGTCGCCAGCCGGTACTGGCTGACGGAGACCCGGTCGACCAATCCTGAAGCCACCATCCACCAGCCGATGGCGCCTTGCAGGCCGCCGAGCAGGAGAATGCCCACCAGCTTCGCTCCCAGGCCGCGTTCGATGCGGCGCGTCGCCCAGAAGAACAGCAGCGGCAGGGCAAAGACCAGGCCGACGCTGCGCGCCAGGATGCGGTGCGCCCATTCCCACCAGAAGATCGACTTGAACGCCTCGATGCTCATGCCCTTGTTGAGCTCGGCATATTGCGGGATCTGCTGGTAGAGCTGGAATTCCTCTTGCCACTCGGCATCGTTGAGCGGCGGGATCACGCCATGGATCGGCTTCCACTGCGTAATCGACAGGCCGGAATCGGTGAGCCTTGTGGCGCCGCCGACCAGCACCAGCGCAAACAGCACCAGAAGCACCACATAGAGCCAGCCGCGCAGCAGCGCCCGGTTATGCAGGTCGCGGTCGCGGGCGACGTATGGCGCGGCAGCTGATATGGCAGCCATGATCTTGTCCCGGCAGGTTGATTTGGCGGATTGGTGGACCATCGCACCCGTGCTGGCAAGACCATACGGCGCGGCACGCCGTCGCGCCGCGTCTCACCGGTTGCACAGTCTCGCCTCAAGGCCTATGCGAGGCCGATACCCCTTGAGCCTGCCAGGCCTCTTGTGCGAATTCCGGCATGCTCGATCAGGAGACCAGCCATGCCCCTGCGCCTGAAAAAGCTGATCGGAATGTTTCTGCTGGTCGCGCTGGTCATCGTCTATGCGCTGGTCGCATCGATCTTCGCGGTCGCCCGGCTGTCGGAGTCGGGTCCGTGGGTGCATTTCCTGTTCTTCCTGCTCAGCGGCCTGCTCTGGGTGCTGCCGGCAATGGGCATCATCAAATGGCTGATGCTGGAGCCGAGGGCCAAGCGATAGGCGAAACCGCCAGCGTCAGATGGTGACGACCATCTTGCCGGCGTTGGCGAGCGGCGTCGTCACGCCCGACAGCATGGTGCGGATGTGGGCGAGGCTCTGGTAGCGGCCGTTGACGGAAATGCGCGGCAAGGCGTGCAGGAACCCGGCATGCTCGGCGCGCAGCACGCCGTGGCGCGTCGTCACGGCGGAGGTATAGCCTGCGTCGCGGGCAAAGCCGACCTCGCGGCAGCCGACAGCGCTGGCATAGCCATAGGGATAAGCGAAATGGCGGGGCATTTCGCCCAGTTCGGCCTGCAACATGGCGCGCACGTCGCCAACCTCGTGCCGGGCATCGGCTTCTGAGAGCCGCTTCAGATTGCTGTGGTTGATCGTATGGGCGCCGATCGTCACCAGCGGATGCGCGGCGATGCGACGGATTTCATCCCAGCTCATCAATGTGCGCAAGCGTGGGCCGTCGGCGTCGATGCCGTTTGCGCGAGCCAGGTCACGCAACACGGCCTGCAGGTCCTCCTCGCGGATTTCGGAGGTGAGATAGGCGTGCAGGCGTGCATTGGCCTGCAGCTTTTTCGCGGGGGTCGAGCAATCGATCGTCAGCGGACCATTCGGCCGCGTCAGCGTGAGGATATCGCGCGCGTTGACGATGTCCTCGACCACATCCCACCACAGGTCGGCGGTGCCGTTGATCAGCCCGGGCGCGACATAGATGGTGATTGGCGCGCCATGCTTCTCCAGCACCGGCAGCGCCTCGGTCATGTTGTCGCGATAGGCGTCGTCGGCGGTGATCGTGGCAAACTGACCGCCCTTGCCGCCTGCTTTGATGCGCTCAACGGCTTCGTCCATGGAGACGAAGGCATAGCCATGCGCCTTCATGTCCGCGATCATGGCGTCAAGGAAGCCGGGCGCGATATTCAGATGCCGGTTGACGCTGTCCGGCTTTTCCGGCGTCGCGGTAACACGGTGCAGCATCAGGATGGCGCCAATGCCGCCGATGAACGGCTTGGCCAGCGGTGCAAGGCCGGTATAGCGGGCGACGTTCAGCGCCAGTTTCCGGATTGCCTCCCCGCCGTCGATCATTCATTCACCTTTTGCGCCTAGGCTGATCCAAGCACGGAATGCGCCTATGCGAACCCCCAAATCGCGATCAATACGTCTTAAGGATTGAGGTATGGTTGACGCAACCGCGTCATTTGACGGCAATCGGCTTGCGGCCACCGAGGCATCGTCGCGCCCCTTGCCACGGGACCATGCCGGCCTGTCGATTTCAGTGGCGTCCACGGACGGACTCGCGGCCTATGCCGCGTTCTGCCGCTCGGCTCTGTTTGGGCCGGCGCAGAGTGCTGCCTGGGTCCAGAACTGGGCGGCCGAGACACGACCGGACCTGCTCGTCGCGACGCTGAGTGCCGAGGGCAAACCGGTTTTCTCGCTGGCGCTGGAGGTTGCCGCCAGGGGGCCGTTCCGGATCGCCCGCTTCATGGGTGGGCGCCACGCCAACGGCAACTTCGTCGCCGCGGACCCGAACTGGCTGGCCAAAGCGGATATACCGGCCCTCCGATCGGTGCTGGCGGCCATCGCCAAGGCACGCCCGGACATCGATCTGGTCGCGCTCGAGAGGTTGCTGCCCGATCTCGACGGCGTCGCCAATCCGCTCGCATCGCTTGAGCATTTTTCCAGCCCCAACCTGTCGCTGGCCGTCGATCTCGCCGGCGGCTTCGATGCGCTGCTTTCCCGCGCCAGCGGCAAACGCAAACGCAAGAAGCACCGGTCGCAGATCCGGAAATTCGAGGCCGTAGGCAGCTATCGGCGCATCGGGGCCCGCACCCCCGACGAGGTGGGCAGACTGCTCGACGCCTTCTTCGAGATGAAGGAACTCCGCTTCCGCAAGATGGGCATCGCCAATGTTTTTGGCGACGCACAGGTACGCGGCTTCTTCCGCGCGCTGTTCATGCAGGCGCTTGCCGAGGACAGGCCTTCCTTCGTGCTGCACGGGCTCGAGGTTGCCGGCAAGCTGCGCGCCATCACCGGTTCAAGCCGCTTGGGCAAACGCCTGATCTGCGAATTCGGAGCGATCGCCGAGGACGATCTTGGGCACGCCAGCCCCGGCGACTTCCTGTTCTTCGACAACATCCAGGAAGCCTGCGAGACCGGTTTCGAGGTCTATGACTTTTCGGTCGGAGATGAGCCTTACAAGCGGCTGTGGTGCGATATCGAAACGCGGCATTTCGAAGTGCTGGTCCCCTTGACCGTGAAGGGCCGCATGCTGGCGCTGACGCTTCGGCAAGGCGCACGGCTGAAGGCCTTCGTCAAGAACAGCCCGACGATCTGGAAGCTGACCAAAGTGCTGCGCCGCAAAGCCGCCGGCCAGGCAGCGCCCGCGGAAGAAGATAGCTGACGCCATGAAGCCGATCATCCGCACACTGTCCCTGCAGGAACTGGCGCTTCTCGTCGACTGGGCGGCCGCGGAAGGCTGGAACCCAGGTCATGAAGACCCGGCGATGTTCCAGGCCGCGGACCCCGAAAGCTTCATCGGCGCCTTTGTCGGCGACGACATGGTCGCGGCAATTTCGGCCGTGGCCTATGGAAGCGAATTCGGTTTCATCGGCCTCTACATCTGCCGGCCTGACATGCGCGGCATGAGCTACGGCAAGGCCGTGTGGGACGCCGGCATGAAAAGGCTCTCGGGCCGGACTGTCGGCCTCGACGGCGTCGCCGAGCAGCAGGCCAATTACCGGCGCAAGGGCTTCGCGCCGGCCTATGAGACCATCCGCTTCACCGGGCGCATGGCAGGCCAGCCGGTCAGGGCCGATGGGTTGCGGATGATTACGACGCAGCTCCTGTCCGGCATCGTCGCCTATGACGCCCATTGTTTTCCGGCGCCCCGAGGCACCTTTCTGAAGCGATGGCTGCAGGAGCCGCATCATGGGTTGGCGGCGATCAATTCGCGCGGCGCGACCGGTTTTGGCGTGGCGCGCAGCTGTCGATCCGGCTTCAAGATCGGCCCGCTGTTTGCCGACGATATAGAAATCGCTTTGCAACTCCTGGAGGGACTGGCCGGTGCCTGCGAGGGCGGCGAGATGCACATCGACGTCCCCGCCGATAACGCCGGCTTCATAACTGCGCTCGATGCGGCCGGCTTTGCGCCGACCTTCACCACCACGCGCATGTACAAGGGTCCTGCCCCGGAATTGGACCTGCGAAGGGTGTTCGGCGTAACGACGCTTGAACTGGGATAGATCGGGCGAACCGCAGAACGGCCCCGCCGGCGATCCGGGGCTCCCCTCAGGCAGCGGCAGTGCGCCTTCCCGGCACCGGATTGCCGGGCGGTTCGTGGCCGAGCGGCGTCACCAGCGTGAGGTCGGGGTAGCCGTTCTCGATCAGCTTGACCGCAGCCTGCGTCACCTCATCGTCGGCCTCCAGCATGGAGAGAAAGACCTCGGTGGCATCGCCGGTCAGGCGGCCGATGCCTTGCGCGTCGGCCGGTCCGCACTCGACCACGACCAGGTCGTAGGCTGTCGTCAGCGACTGCATGATGATCGGCAGCCGGTCGGCGGCACGCATGGCACGAACCGGATCGGCGGTTCCGACCGGGATGACGTGACAGTCCGAATAGAGATCGGCATGGATGACGTCACTGAACTGCGCTTCCGAAGCGAGCAGGTTGGTGATGCCGGGGAAAAGCCCGCTGTCCAGCATCGGCCGCGAGGCGGCCCCCGACGCGGTGAGGTCCAGCAACAGCACGCGCAGCCCGGCGTCGGCGACCTCGCGCGCCACCAGGATCGCGGATGCAGCCGCCTCGTCGCCTTCCGGCGAGACGAATATGGCGCGCGCCGCACCGCTGGAGATCAGCTTTTCGGCAGCCTTCTCGATATCGATCTCGCCCAGGGTGGAACGCGCCGGTTCGGGCTCGACAGCCGTCTGCTCTGTCGCCGTCGTATCGGGCATTGCGACCACATCCGGTGCCTCGGCCATGGCCGGCATTCCGGCGGCATAGGGCTCCGCATCTGTTTCATCCGCACGTTCAGGCAGCTCCTGGCCAACCAAGGGGTCCTGCAGGACGGCAGGCTCGTGGCGGACAAATGGCTTGGCGACCGGCGCCTGCGCCACCTGGGGCATCGCGACCTCATCGATCCGTTCGAAACGGGAACCGCTCGCCGGCCGCATCGCGCGGCCTGAAAACAGCTCCCGCAGAAGCGTCACGATCGCCATGATCAGCAGCGATGCGGCGAAAGCCGCGCCGACGATCGGCCCGACCTTCGGGAAATAGGCCTCGGAGGGAACCGAAGCCTTCGAGGCGATCCGCGCGTCGACCGGCAGATAGTTGCGATCCTGGCGCGAAGCGGCTTCGCGGTAGTTGGTCAGGTACAGCTCGAGTTGCTGTCGCTTGGCGGTCGCGTCGCGCTGCAGTGCGTCGAGATCGACCTGTTGTTCGCCGGCCTGCGCCGAAGCGGCTTTCAATGTGTTGACGTCTGCGACAAGCTGGTTCTCGCGGGCCTTTGCCGTCTCGGCCTGCATCAACAGGCCTTTCATGATCTTCTGGGCCTCGCTGCGGATCTGTGCGTCGAGATCGGACAGTTGCGATTTCAGCGCGCGAATGCGCGGATGGTTGCCTAGCAGTGTCGTCGACAGATCGGCGATGTTGGAGCGCAATTCGACCTGTCGCTCACGCAAGCGCTGGATCAGGTCCGACGACAGAACCTCCGGCACAGCATCCAGCGAACCGCCATTCTGCAGCGCCCTGCGCACGCCGTCGGCGGTCGCTTCGGCCGCGGCGCGGTTGGCGCGCACTTTCGACAGTTCGCTCGACAGTTCCGAAAGCTGCTGGGTGGCCAGCACCGAATTGTTGCCACCCATCAAAAGATCGGACTGGGCGCGATAGGCGGCGACCTTCGCCTCGGCATCCTTGACCTGCCGCTGCAGGTCGGCGATCTCGGGCGCCAGGAAGTCTGCCGCGGCGCTGTTCGATTCGAGCTTGGCCGCCCCTTGCCCCGCTATATAGGCGGCGGCGATGGCGTCCGGTACGGCGGCCGCGAGCTTGGGATCTTCCGATGAGAATTCGATGGCAATGATGCGGGTCTTCTCGACGCCATAGACGTTGAGCTTCTCGTGCATTTTCTTGAGCACGCGCTCTTCCGTCGGAATTTCCATCGGGTCGCTTTTCAGGCCGACCAGGACCAGAGCGCGGCTCAGCGCCGACATGTCGAGCGCTTCATTGAACTCGGGCAGTTTTTCCAGACCAAGCTTTTGCGAGACCTGCTTGAGGATTTCGTTGGAGGAAATGATCTGGACCTGGGTGGCGACGCCCTGTTCGTCGAGGATAGGCTTGTCGGTGTCGTTGTTGTTGCTGGCCGGCCGCGTGTAGATGGATTCGCGCGGCGCGATCTCCACCTGCGTCTCGGCCTTGTAGTGCCGGGTTGCCAGCGAGGCGAAAGCAAAGGCCAGCCCGGTTGCCAACAGGACGACGAGGACTATACGCAGCCAGTTCCTCGCCAGGCTGGCGAAGAGCTGCCTGAGATCGACATCGACATCTGCGGCCGCGGACTGAACGGACATGCATCCCTACTCCGATACTGGGTCAGCACGCACCGTAAACAACTATGGTAACTCAGCCGTTAAGATCGTGGTAAGTTTCCGTTAGGGTTTACTGGCGGGCGGCAAACAAAACCGCCAAGAATCACAAAAACTCTTGCCGATGCGCCACGCGTCGGCCGCTCCCTTTACCGGCCATTAACCCTAACAGGATGATAACGGGCCTCGATCCCTGATGTTTGCTGCGACGCCGCAGCGGCCCAGTCGAAGGTACTTGTCCGGTCATGAAAAGCACTGCTTCCCTGTTTCGCGCGCTGCTTGCCGTATCGATGCTGGCTGGCTGTTCCAGCTACCGGCCGACGCCGGCCGCCTTCCATGAGGTGCTCGATCAGCCCTACCGTCTTGGCGCCGGCGACCGCGTCCGCGTGACCGTGTTCGAGCAGGACGGGCTGACCAACACCTACAGTGTCGATCAATCCGGCTATCTCTCCTTCCCGCTTGTCGGCGCCATACCGGCGCGCGGCCACACCGCGCAGCAGATGGAAAAGGAGATCGCCGACAAATTGCGGCAAGGCTATCTGCGCGATCCCGACGTTTCGGTCGAGATCGACCGCTACCGGCCGATCTTCGTGATGGGCGAAGTGGGTGCCGCCGGCCAATATTCCTATGTTCCCGGCCTGACGGTGCAGAAGGCAATCGCCATTGCCGGCGGCTTCACGGCGCGCGCCAACCAGGAAAGCGTCGACATCACCCGCGACATCAACGGCAAGGTGATGACCGGCCGCGTGGTCACCTCCGACCCGCTGCTGCCGGGCGATACGGTCTACGTCCGCGAACGTCTGTTCTGACAGATACCAAGTGGCGGACAGGCTCAGGATCGTCCATTGCTTTCGCTCACCCGTCGGAGGAATTTTCCGGCATGTGCGCGACCTGGCCGAGGCGCAGGTCGCCGCCGGGCATTCGGTCGGCATCGTCTGCGATTCGACGACGGGCGGCGCGTTCGAGGAACATTTGTTCGAGCAGATGAAGGGCATGCTGGCGCTCGGCATTCATCGCACGCCGATGCAGCGCCATGTCGGTCCCGGCGACCTTGCCTCGGCTTGGCGCACATACAGGATCATCAAGGAATTGCGGCCGGACGTACTGCATGGGCACGGCGCCAAGGGTGGCGCCTATGCCCGTCTGTTCGGCTCATTGTTGCGGGTATCAAGGTCTCGCGTAGCCCGCCTTTATTCGCCGCATGGCGGCTCGCTCCACTATGACGAGAGCACGGTCATCGGAAAGCTGTTCTTCGCGCTCGAGCGATTCATGGCTCGCTTCACCGACTATCTGCTGTTTGTCTCGGACTATGAGCGGCGGACCTATCGCCACAAGGTTGGCGAGCCTCCCATTCCCAACACCCTCGTCTATAACGGCCTGCGCGCCACTGAATTCGAGCCGGTGATCACCGAGCCCGACGCAGCCGACCTGCTTTATATCGGCATGATGCGCGACCTGAAGGGACCGGATATCTTCATCGACGCATTGGCCCTTGCCGGCCCACGGTTCGGCCGCGCGCTGACGGCGGTGATGGTCGGCGACGGCGACGACCTTCTGCGTTACCACGGGCAAGTGAAACGCCTCGGGCTCGAGCGCCATGTCCGCTTTCTGCCGCCGATGCCGGCCAGGGAGGCCTTTGCCCTTGCCGCGCTTATCATCGTTCCCTCGCGCGCCGAAGCCATGCCCTATATCGTCCTGGAAACGCTTGCCGCGGGAAAGCCGATGATCGCAACCGCGGTCGGCGGCATCCCGGAGATATTCGACACCGGTTCCCCTGCCCTGATCCGACCTGACCCGATCGAGCTCGCCGACAGGATGAGCCAGGCGCTGGCCGACCCGGTCGCCTATCGCGACCTGATGCCCGATAGCGCCAACCTCAAGGCACGCTTCGGCGCCGATGTGATGGCCGCCGACATCGAGAAGGCCTATTTCGCAGCGCTCGACAGGTAGGCACAGGGCCAAGCCGTTCCAAAGCCATACGTTGTTTCAAGGGTTTCTTAGCTCTCTTTTGCTATGACCGTGGGGAAGTTTGCGGAAAGCCCTCATGAACGAGATCGACCCCGCGCGCCGCTTTTCAGCAGAGGCGGTGCGTAAATTCGACGGCCCGGCCGATGGCGACACGCCAAGCGGCATGAACGATGTCGCCCGCCAGGTCGCCTCGCAGTACCGGCGCGATACGATGTCACCGATCATGGTCAGCGGTGTCCTGCGCATGGTCGAATTCGGCTTGCTGTTCCTGTCCGGGCTCGCCGTCTATTTCCACTATGTCGGTTTCTTCAATTATCTCGCCTGGCAATATCCGGTGACGATCGCAGCCGGCTCGTTCCTTGCCGTGGTGCTGCTCGACGTCACCGACTGCTACCAGATCGTCGCCCTGATGCGGCCCATCGCCAATTTCGGCCGCGTGCTGCTGGTCTGGGCCGGCACATTCGCCCTGATGGCGCTGACGGCATTCGTCATGAAGATGTCGCAGGACTATTCGCGCCTATTGTTCGGCAGTTGGTTCGTCATCGGCTTCGTTCTCATCTTCGGCCTCAGGCTGGTGATGTCGAAGCTGATCCGGGCCTGGGCGCGCGATGGCCGCATGGAGCGGCGCGCCGTCATCGTCGGCGGCGGCAAGGCGGCGGAAATCCTGATCCGCTCGGTCGAAAAGCAGCCCTACAACGATATCCGCATCTGCGGCATCTTCGACGATCGCGGCGACAAGCGCTCGCCGCCCATCGTCGCCGGCTACCCCAAGCTCGGCACCATTTCGGAACTGATCGAGTTCGCCCGCATCGCCCGCATCGACATGCTGATCGTATCGCTGCCGCTGACCGCCGAATCGCGCGTTCTGCAGCTGCTGAAGAAGCTGTGGGTGCTGCCGGTCGACATCCGGCTATCGGCACATTCCAACGCGCTGCAATTTCGCCCGCGCGCCTATTCCTACATCGGCGCGGTGCCGATGCTCGACATCTTCGACAAGCCGATCAACGACTGGGATTCGGTCGCCAAACGCGCCTTCGACATCGTCTTCAGCCTGATCGGCATCGTCGTGTTCTCGCCGGTCATGCTGGCGACCGCCATCGCCATCAAGCTCGACAGCAAGGGTCCGGTGCTGTTCCATCAGAAGCGGCACGGCTTCAACAACGAGATCATCGAGGTCTACAAGTTCCGCTCGATGTATACGGACAAGGCCGACCCGACCGCCAAGCAGACGGTGACCAAGAACGATCCTCGCGTCACCCGCGTCGGCCGCTTCATCCGCAAGACCTCGATAGACGAGCTGCCGCAGTTCTTCAACTCGCTGCTCGGTTCGCTGTCGCTGGTCGGCCCGCGTCCGCATGCCATCGCCGCGCAGTCGCACAACCTGCTCTACAACGAGGTGGTCGACGGCTATTTCGCCCGCCACAAGGTCAAGCCCGGCGTCACCGGCTGGGCGCAGATCAATGGCTGGCGCGGCGAGATGGACACCAACGAGAAGATCCGCATGCGGACCGAGTATGATCTCTACTACATCGAGAACTGGTCGCTGCTGTTCGATTTGCGGATCCTGTTCCTGACGCCGCTCCGGCTGCTCAATACGGAAAACGCCTATTGAGTGCGATCAGCCATGATCTGCCGCGCGCGGCGGTCAACGCCAAGCTGGTCGCGCTGATTTCGTCGGGCGCGGTCTTCCTCGGCATTCTGCTGTCGGGCTTCGTCATCAGCGAGCCGGCGCCCTATGAGCTCTACATGGCCGGCCTGATCGCCATCTGGGCGCTTTTCGGCCTGAGGATTTCCCGCGCGGCCACGCCGCTGCTGGTGCTACTGGTGATGATGAACATCGGCGGCATGATCTCCATGACGCAGATGGCGGACCTCGCCAACACGCCGCTCTATCTCGCCGTGTCGCTGTTTCTCGCCTTCAGCGCGGTGTTCTTCGCATCGATCACCGCCGTACAACCGAGCCTATACCGGCTGATCTTCATTGCCTATGTGGTCTCGGCCGTGGCCACCTCGCTGCTTGGCATTGCAGGCTATTTCCATGCCTTTCCGGGCGCGGAGATGTTCACCAAATACGATCGCGCCGCCGGCGCCTTCCAGGACCCGAACGTGTTCGGCCCGTTCCTGGTGCTGCCCGGCATCTATCTACTCTATCTGCTTTTGACCGGACCGGCGACACGCATGCCGCTGCTGGCGGTGCCGCTGCTGATCATCACCGCCGGCATCTTCTTCTCCTTCTCGCGCGGCGCCTGGGGCATGTTCACCGTCTCGGCCGTCCTGCTCACCGGCTGCCTGTTCCTGCAGAGCGCCAGCGGCAAGTTCCGGCTGCGTGTGGTGGTGATGACGATTGCAGCACTGGCGCTGCTGGTCATCGCCATCATCGTCATCCTGCAGCTGCCCGGCGTGTCGGAGATGTTCTCCAACCGTGCCCAGCTCGAACAGAGCTACGACACCGCCCGCCTCGGCCGCTTCGCCCGCTACGGGATCGGCTTCCAGATGGCGATGGAGCATCCGTTCGGCATCGGCCCGCTGGTCTTCGGCACGATCTTCGGCGAAGACACCCACGACATCTGGCTGAAGATGCTGATGGATTATGGCTGGCTCGGCTTCGTGTCGTTCCTGGCGCTCGTCTTATGGACGATAGCAGCCGGCTTCCGCATCCTGCTGCGCGACCGGCCGTGGCAGCCCTATCTCCTGTGTGCCTATGTCGCCTTCATCGGCAATATCGGGCTCGGCACCTTCATCGACATCGACCACTGGCGCCATGTCTACCTGCTGCTCGGCCTGATCTGGGGCGCCATCGCGCTGGAATACAGGCACCAACGGCTGTTGCGGCCTGCCTTGCAGGGCTCGCCGGCACCGGCAATCGCAGCGGTATAAAAGTCGCGGAATTCGGTTGACCCGCACGGGGTTATCACGATACATCGCGACCGGTCCGGAGTGTAGCGCAGCCCGGTAGCGCACTTGACTGGGGGTCAAGGGGTCGTCGGTTCGAATCCGGCCACTCCGACCAATTCAAAGCAGGACTTTCCCCCGAAGTCCGCCCCTCCAGATGCCCCGGTCAGTCCGGCCAAATCTCGGATCGGGGCACCATGTCCTGTGCGCTTGAGCTCCGGCTTGGTGCTAATGCTACCTCTGGCACACATCCACCCACTCAGCGCCGGTAATCTCAACCATGCGCTGCGGCGCAATCCGCACCGCGGCGTTGGTGGCGCCTGCCGCAGGCACCACCTCTTCAAACTCGCGCAGCGATACGTCGAAATAGACCGGCAGCGGCGCCGGCAGGCCGAACGGGCAGACGCCGCCGACCGGATGGCTGGTCGCTTCGACAACTTCGGCGGCGTCGAGCATGCGCGGCTTGCCGCCGAACTGGTCCTTGAACTTACGGTTGTCCAGCCTGGCGATGCCGCTGGTCACCACCAGCATGGCGCGGTCGCCGACGCGCAGGCAGATCGTCTTGGCGATCTGGGCCGGCAGCACGCCATGCGCCTCGGCCGCCAACATCACCGTCGCCGAGCTCGCCCGCGTGACGATGACGTCGATGTCGGGCGCGTGGGCGGCGAAGAAGGCACGAACGGATTCCAGGCTCATATCGAAAACCCATGGCTCAAAAAGCTTGATGGACGGCAGATTGCGGTTCGGCAGCCGGGGGCCGCCGCGCGTATAAGCACGTGCGATAGACGGATCGGCAAGCCCCAGGCTGAAGCAGACGCTGCGGCAGGTACAAAGAAACCCGCCAAGGAGCCTTGGCGGGTTCTCTGGAATGCGTGGTGCGGATCTACGCCAGCGATCGGCCTTGCGCCGCCGGCGTCGGCGCAGCCGGGGTGATCAGAGCCTCCTGGGGAAGGTGAAGCGCGGACACAATACGACGCAGCTTCGACGGGTCGGTCACTCTGCCGCTTTCGATATCCTCAATCTCGTCCACCGCCAGGCCGCATGTCAGGGAGAGCTCTTCCACGCTGTAACCGCGGGTCTCCCGCATCGCTCTGAGGGTATTGTAATTTGGCCCGCTTCCGTTGGTTGCCGGTTCGGAGTGGGCTTCGCTTTTCGCATTATGGGGCATTGGCAACTCCATGACTGAAAGAGTTTGATCAAATGAGGAGTGTTGCCTGAGACGGTCGGGAAGATGCCCTCTCGCCGGCGATTTGCCAAGAGCCAAAAGGGCCGTCACGGGATCGTGAACCAGGTGCCTGGCGCGGCCCTCTCGCGCACACGTCGCGATCAAGTTGTTTTGAAGGTCCGATCAGCCTTTTGCCGGCAGTTTCGCCGCGCTCGTTCGTTATCTCCGGGTCGCTGGCGTGAAACCATCCGGTTCCAGCCGGCTCGTTCCCGGAAGGATTTTTTGCAATGAACCTGAAGACAGTCATGGTCGTGCTCGGCACGATTTCCAGCCTTTCCGTCGCCGGCGCGGGCGCCGCCCAGGCCGCAGACGCGCTGCGTGTGCGCGGCACGGTGGTCAGTTTCGAGCCCACGCTGCTCACCGTGAAAACGCGCCAGGGCGATACCGATGCGATCAAGCTCAAGGCTGGCTGGAAGATCTCGGGCGTCGCCAACGCCTCGGCAAAGGATATCAAGCAGGGCGATTTCCTCGGCATTGCCTCTGTTTCGAAAGCGGATGGCGGCAGCGGCGCCCTGGAGGTGGTGGTCTTTCCGGCCGCGCTGAAAGGCACTGGCGAGGGCGACCGTCCCTGGGACCTGCAGCCAAACAGCCGGATGACCAACGGCACCGTCGCCGACGTTACCGATATAAGCGGGCGATCCGTCACCCTGACCTATGACAATGGCCAGACCAAGAAGATCTCGATCCCCGACACCACGCCCGTCGTGACCTTCGCGCCGGCGACGCCTACCAACCTCAAGCCGAGTGCGACGGTCTTCGTCACCGCTGAGCGGGGCAGCGACGGCGCGCTGAGCGCCAGCCGCGTCGTGGTCGGAACCAACGGCGTCGTGCCACCGATGTAGTCGAACAGGCGGCCCAATGGCCGTCTCTCTCGATCTTGCCGTGCATGGTGGCGGGAGGCTGGATTGGGCAGAAACAGTCCAGAAACAAAATTCTACAATCGGGAAATACTGACGAAAAAATTCAGGCGCGTAATTCCATTCGCGGCGGCCGGGCTATCGCCTCGATCCATATGCGCCCGCGAAACAAAAGGAAACCATCCATGAAGAAGTCCCTCCTCTCGGCCCTCGGGCTTGCAGTTGCATTGGCTTTCACGGTGCCCGTCATCGGCGCGACGAGCGCGGATGCGGCCCCGATGGCCAAGCATCATCGTCACCACCATCATCACCGCCACCATGTCCGCCACCACCATCATCACCGCCACCACCACCATGTGATCGGAAACAAGGCCTAAGCACCGCAGACTGCCACCGAGAAGACCGGCCTTGGCTTCCTGTCCAAGGCCGGCTACTCCGCCCCGCGAGGCTCGATCTCGGACTGGATCAACAATTCACGCAAATCCACGCCGCGACGTCGTCGTCTATCCCGGCGCTGGTATGGCACCACGACCAATCCGGCATTCGCCAGCGAAATCGAGCGGCTCTGGCGGCTCGCCCAATCGCATTGCGCCGGCGGCACAGAGATGCGAGGCGCCTCCAGCGACAACAGACATAGCCGACCGCAAGGAAAATGACGGATCACCTTGAGGCGAGCCGTCACTTCTCCTGCTCGTATCCCCGGGATTTGGGTTCTAGAATTCAGCGCCGGCTGAACAGCAGACTGGCGACAAGACCGAGCACCACAAGGCCCACCGCCGCGGCAGCCGCCGGATGGTCGCGGGCCGACCTCTCGATCACCCTGCCCTGTTTACGGATTGCCGGCATGGCGTCGCGCAGGCGCCCGGCGAGATCGGAATAGGTGTCCAGCGCGGCATCGCGACCGTCCTCGTAATACGCGCCGCCTCGCCTTGCCACGGCCCTCTTCAAGCTGGCCAGTTCCTTGGTAAGAGCCGCGACCTGCCTGTCGAGATCGATGTCGGAGAGGGTCGAAAATGATGCCATTGGTATGTTTCCTTCACTTGCAGAAGGAAGCGTAACGCCTCACCGGAAGACGGGTTCCGGCTTTCGAACTATCGATGTCGCGTCGGGCCGCTTTATCTCTTTGTTTTTACGCAATTCTAGACGGAAAACCGCTTCACACTTTTCCTAGAATTGCTCTAGCGCACCTGGTCAAGCAGGCGCTTGCATTCCAGGAGGTCGAACAGCGCCTCCTGCAGCAAGGCCCTGTTGTCGCGCGAGAGTTTCGATGCATCCGGCTGCACCGGACCGTCCTCGTCGCTCTTGCCCAGGCCGAAAAAGCGGCGGCTGGGCTTCACCCGCGGCTGGCCAACCAGTTCGTCGTCCATGCCGCGCGGCTGAGCCGCCGGCGTCAGCGGCACTTGGTCAGCCTGCTTTCGCTGCGAGATCGCCTCTACGGCGGCCATGTCGCCATTGCCGATGGCAACCAGGAAATGGTTGCCGTTCTCGCGCAACAGCTTCTGCACGCCCTTGATTGTGTAGCCCTGGTCGTAGAGCATGTGGCGGATGCCCTTGATCAGCTCGACATCCTGCGGCCGGTAGTAACGACGGCCGCCGCCGCGCTTCATCGGCTTGATCTGGTTGAAACGCGTTTCCCAGAAGCGCAGCACATGCTGCGGCAGATCGAGATCTTCGGCGACCTCGCTGATGGTACGAAAGGCGTCGGGGCTCTTGTCCATGGGCGAATCCTCACGCTGGACGATGATCCGGCCTACCTGCCGAATCGGGGCTTATTTCAGCGGTTTATGAAGCAATATTCAAGCCCGGCGTCATGGCGGCGACGGTTTTCAACCGCGCAGTAGGACTACTTGCCGCTTTTGGCCTTGCCGCTCTGATGGGAGCGCAAGATACGGCTCTTCAGCACATTCGACGACTTGAAGGTCATCACCCGACGCGGCAGGATCGGCACTTCCTCGCCGGTCTTGGGATTGCGGCCGATGCGTTCGTTCTTGGAGCGGACGTGGAATGTCGCGAAGGACGACAGCTTCACCGTTTCGCCGCGCACGATGGCTTCGCAGATTTCATCCAGCACCGCTTCGACGAGTTCGGCCGATTCAGTGCGCGACAGGCCGACCTTCCGGTAAACTGCCTCGGCAAGGTCGGCGCGCGTAAGTGTCTTTCCCCCCATGCGACCGTCCCATCAGCTCAAAACATAAAATTCGGCACAACAACGGCAGAGCCTAAGTAATTGATCCGTCAAGGTCAAGGACCGAAACTGGACCGTTCGGCACTTACCAGCGAACCAGGACAGCGCCCCAGGTGAAGCCGCCACCCATCGCTTCCAGGAGGACGAGATCGCCCTTCTTGATGCGGCCGTCGGCGACGGCCACCGACAGCGCCAACGGCACGGAAGCAGCCGAGGTGTTACCGTGCAAATCGACCGTAACCACCACCTTTTGCTCAGCTATCCCGAGCTTCTTGGCGGAAGCGTCAATAATTCGTTTATTGGCCTGGTGGGGCACGAACCAGTCGAGATCATCGGCCGAGATACCGGCTTGCGCGAACGTCGCCTCGATGACATCGGTGATCATGCCGACCGCGTGCTTGAAGACTTCGCGGCCCTCCATCCGGAGGTGGCCGACCGTACCCGTGGTCGACGGCCCGCCGTCGACGAAAAGCTTGTCCTTGTGCGTGCCGTCGGAGCGCAGGCTGGCCGCCAGAACGCCATGGTCGGCGATCGCGCCCGTCCCCTCGCCTGCTTCCAGGATCATGGCACCGGCGCCGTCGCCGAACAGCACACAGGTCGAGCGGTCGCTCCAGTCGAGGATGCGCGAGAATGTTTCCGAACCGATCACCAGGACACGCTTGGCCAGGCCGCCGCGGATGTAGAGATCGGCGGTGGTCACGGCATAGACGAAGCCCGAACAGACCGCCTGCAGGTCGAAGGCAAAGCCGTGATGCATGCCGAGCCGGTTCTGGATCTCGACGGCAGTGGCCGGGAACGTGTTGTTGGGCGTCGAGGTCGCCAGCACGATCAGATCGATGTCGGCGGGCGTGAGGCCCGCATTGGCAAGTGCGGCACGTGCCGCTGCTTCCCCCAGCGAAGCCGTGGTCTCGTCGTCACCAGCGATATGGCGCTGGCGAATACCGGTACGCTGGGCGATCCACTCGTCGGAGGTCTCGACCATGCCTTCGAAATCGGCATTCTTCATGATTCGGCGGGGCAGCGCGGCGCCCGTGCCGCGCACGACTGATCTGATCAAAGTTCTTTCCTATTCCTTTGCGTCGGTGACGACGTCGGATTTCCTAGATGACAGGGCACGCGGGTTGCGCGCATGAAACAGGTCCAGATCGGCCTCGATGCGGTCGAGGAGGTTGTTGCGGACCATGTCATAGCCGAGTTCGATCGCGGCGGCGAACCCGTCAGAATCAGCACCGCCATGGCTTTTGACGACGATGCCGCTCAACCCCAGGAAAACGCCGCCGTTGGAGCGGCCGACATCCATCTTTTCGCGCAGGCGATCGAAGGCGCCCTTGGCGAAGATGTAGCCGATCCTGGCCATCAGAGTCCGGCTCATCGCCGCGCGCAGATAGCCACCGATCTGGCGCACCGTGCCTTCCGCCGTCTTCAGCGCGATGTTGCCGGCAAAGCCTTCGGTGACGACGACGTCGACCACGCCCTTGCCGATATCGTCACCCTCGACGAAACCGTGATAGTTCATCGAGGCCATGTTGGCTTCGCGCAGCATGCGCCCGGCCTCCTTGACCTCTTCCTGGCCCTTGATCTCCTCGACGCCGACATTGAGCAGGCCGACGCTGGGCCGGGCTATGCCGAAGACCGAGCGCGCCATGCCGGTGCCGAGAATGGCAAAATCAATGAGCTGTTGCGCATCGGCCCCAATGGTCGCGCCGACGTCCAGCACCACGCTTTCGCCGCGCAATGTCGGCCAAAGGGCTGCAATCGCCGGGCGATCGATGGTGGCCATGGTGCGCAGGCAAAATTTCGACATCGCCATCAGCGCGCCGGTGTTGCCGGCGGAAATGCAGGCGTCGGCCGTGCCGGCCTTGACCGCTTCGACGGCCTTCCACATCGATGACTTCCAGCGGCCGTGGCGCAGCGCCTGGCTCGGCTTGTCGTCCATCCTGACCGCAACTTCGCAATGGAAGAATTCGCTGATCTCGGCGAGCTTGGGAAATTTGGCAAGTTCGGGGCGCACGACTTCCTCACGCCCGAAGATGACGAAGCGGACGTCGGGACGACGGGTCGCGACCGTCATGAGCGCTGGTATGACCACGGCTGGTCCGTGATCGCCGCCCATGGCATCGATGGAAATCCTGATCACGCGGTATTTATCTCACGGTTAGGCGGCAGGTCGCTTGAGCGACCGCGAAGGTTCGGCGAAAATAACGGTTTTGGGCTGCCGCACAACCGACTTTTCCGTCGCGGGCGAGCTTTTCAGGATTTTCCCAGCAAGGATCGCAGTTTTTGCTGAAATTCATTCTCCGCCGGTTCGGTCTCGCTGCCGGCATTGAGCGATGCGCCCTGCTTACGCGGATAGGGGTCGATGGCGAGCCCGAAATACTGTTCGGCGAGTGCCCCGACATCGATCGTGTCACCGGAAAATGTCTCTGGACTGTCAGGGCCTTCCGCATCGAGCAGGATCTCGCCGCCACCATCGAAGCCCTGCCGACCGAGCTTGGAATCCTCGGGCAGCAGCAGCGCTTCGACCGGTTCGTCGATATGCGCTTCGACAGGCTCGAGCGTGACGATGCAGGCCTGAGTGATGTCGGCCTCGACGCGGCCGCTGATCTTCACGCCATTGCGCTTCCACGACGCCACCAGAAGCTCGGCGCGATAGGATTCGACCGAAATCAGCCCGTGCTCCTCGGCCAGTGCCGCACGCTGTGCGGCATCGGCCTCGATAACCAGCGGCAGGCCCTTCTGCGGCAGGCGCGTAATGTTGGCGCGGAAGGAGACCGGGCTTTGCGGGTCAACATGCTTCATTGTTCAACCTCCTTGGCGGCGGGAAAGGTCAGCGTGCCGGAGACAATCGATTCGGATGGCTGCGCGGCCAGATGACTGCGCGCGTCGGTAACATAGTTGGCCAGCAGCGATGCTTCCGCCCAGGCGCCCGCGTCGGGCCGGACATTGCGGGCAAGAGCCGCGGTCAGCCCTTCATGGTCGTTTCTTTCCAGGGCATCGTCATAGGCAGCGGTTCGGCCATAAAACATCTTTGCCAGCTTTTTCATGCGTTTGGGCACGCCAACGTCGCCAATGCCCAATTCCCGCAACGAATGGTCGACGTCAAGGAAGAACTCGTCGATCAGCACCTGGGCGACCTCCTGCGCCGCACCGCTCTCCCCGCGCAACCTGTGCTGGAACAGGAACATGTGCAGCGACAGCATCTCGAAACGGCCAAGCGGCGTATCTGGCACATTCCAGTGGGAATAAAACACAGTCTGCCGCGCCGCCGCCACGATTTGTGCGTAAAGCGCCTCGGTGATAGCGCGGTTGGCGTAGCGTTCGCGGCCAAAAAAGCGCTGGAACATTGGGGATGGTCTCCTGGGGACCGTTTGTTGAAGTGGGCTTGTTGCATCGGCAAGCAAGCTGGTTTACCGGTTTCGCGGCCCAGCGCAAGTTGCGGCCAGCTAATGGAGTTGTTGTTGCGCGCGCTGAATTTCAAGTTGACCTTCTCGTCCAGGCCCGCCGGCGCGATCTCGCTGCTGATGATCGTTTCGGCACTGTCCGCCTGCCACACCTCCAAGATGATGGGCGATCTCAGCCCGAGCGAGACGCTGACGCAAGGTTACGTCATAGACCAGCAGGCAATCGACCTGGTGCCGGTCGGTTCGAGCCGCGAGCAGGTGCTTCTGGCGCTCGGCACGCCGTCGACGACCGCGACCTTCGACAACGAGGCATTCTATTACATTTCGCAGACGCGCAAGCGCTACGTCGCCTTCGACAAGCCACGGCTCATTGACCAGCATGTGCTGGCTGTCTATTTCGGCGCCGATGGCCGTGTCACCCAGATCGCCAATTACGGGAAGAAGGATGGCAAGATGTTCGACTTCATCTCGCGCACCACACCGACCGGCGGCAAGGACCAGAACTTCCTCAGCCAGGTCATCAACGGTGCCAGCAAGCTGGCGCCCGGCATTCCCGGCGGCGGCGTCTAATTCCCTTCGGCTTCCATTCCCGGAAGCCTCGTCATCTCAGGCGACCAAAAACCCGCGGGAGCGATCCTGCGGGTTTTTGTTATGGGTCACCAGTCGGGCACGGCCACTGGCATGCTGCAGTGGCCACCACTGAAAACACGACGCTGGGTCCGGCATAAGGTGCCAGCGCACGCATTGCGAAGACCGGGCGAAAGCGAGCGCTGAAGGATAGTTTGGCTTTGCCTCAACAAAAAACCCGCGGGATCGCTCCCGCGGGTTTTTTTCGGGCTGAAGCCTTGATCAGCCGTGCGCGAGCACCGCCAGCAGCAAGAGCGCGACGATGTTGGTGATCTTGATCGCCGGGTTGACGGCCGGGCCAGCGGTGTCCTTGTAGGGATCGCCGACCGTGTCGCCGGTCACCGAAGCCTTGTGCGCCTCGGAACCCTTGAGATGCTTGACGCCGTCCTTGTCGACAAAGCCGTCTTCGAAGGACTTCTTGGCGTTGTCCCAGGCACCGCCACCAGAGGTCATCGAGATGGCGACGAACAGGCCGTTGACGATGACGCCGAGCAACGAGGCACCCAGCGCTGCAAAGGCGGACGCCTTCGAGCCCGAGATCAACAGCACGCCGAAATAGACCACGAGCGGTGCCAGCACCGGCAGCAGCGACGGGATGATCATCTCGCGGATCGCCGCCTTGGTCAGCAGATCGACCGCGCGTGCGTAGTTCGGCTTCGAGGTGCCGGCCATGATGCCCGGATCCTCGCGGAACTGCTTGCGCACTTCCTCGACGATGGCGCCCGCCGCGCGGCCGACGGCCGTCATGGCGATGCCGCCGAACAGATATGGGATCAAGCCGCCGAAGATCAGGCCGGCGACGACGTAGGGGTTGGAGAGATCGAAGGAGATCTCGCCCATGCCCTGGAAGTAGGGATATTTGTCGCCATTGGCGGCAAAGAACTTCAGGTCGTTCGAGTAGGCGGCAAACAGCACCAGTGCGCCGAGACCGGCCGAGCCGATGGCGTAGCCCTTGGTCACCGCCTTGGTGGTGTTGCCGACCGCGTCGAGCGCGTCGGTGGAGTGGCGCACTTCCTTGGGCAGGCCGGCCATTTCGGCAATGCCGCCGGCATTGTCGGTGACCGGGCCGAAGGCGTCGAGCGCAACGATCATGCCGGCAAGACCGAGCATCGTCGTGACCGCGATCGCCGTACCGAAGAGGCCGGCAAGCTGATAGGTCGAGATGATGCCGCCGACGATGACGATCGCCGGCAGCGCCGTCGATTCCAGCGAGACCGCAAGGCCCTGGATGACGTTGGTGCCGTGACCGGTGACCGACGCCTGAGCGATGGAGTTGACCGGGCGCTTGTTGGTGCCGGTGTAGTACTCGGTGATGACGACGATGAGACCGGTCACCACGAGGCCGATCAGGCCGCATATGAACAGGTTCTTGCCGGTGATGACCATGCCGGCGACTGTGCCGATCTCGCCCCAGCCGAGCGTCACCTGTGTGGCGACGCCGAGGCCGACGATGGACAGCAGGCCGGTGACGATCAGGCCCTTGTAGAGCGCGCCCATGATCGAGCCGTTGGAACCGAGCTTGACGAAGAAGGTGCCGACGATCGAGGTCAGGATGCAGGCGCCGCAGATGGCGAGCGGATAAAGCATGGCCGCACCCAGCACGGCGGTGCCGCCAAAGAAGATGGCAGCCAGAACCATGGTGGCGACGACGGTCACCGCATAGGTTTCGAACAGGTCAGCGGCCATGCCGGCGCAGTCGCCGACATTGTCGCCGACATTGTCGGCGATGGTGGCCGGGTTGCGCGGATCATCTTCGGGAATGCCGGCTTCGACCTTGCCGACGAGATCGCCGCCGACGTCGGCGCCCTTGGTGAAGATGCCGCCACCGAGACGAGCGAAGATCGAGATCAGCGATGCGCCGAAACCGAGCGAGACCAGCGAGTCGATGACGATGCGGTCATTGGGCTGGAGGCCCATGAAGTGGGTCAGGATGAGGTAGTAGATCGACACGCCGAGCAGGGCCAGGCCAGCAACCAGCATGCCGGTGATGGCGCCCGATTTGAACGCGATGTCGAGGCCGGCAGCGAGGCTGTTCGATGCGGCCTGCGCCGTACGAACGTTGGCGCGAACGGAGACATGCATGCCGATGAAGCCGGCGGCGCCCGAAAGCACCGCACCGATCAGGAAGCCGATCGCGGCGGTGATGGACAGCAGCCACCAGGCGAGCACGAGGACGACGACGCCAACGATGGCGATGGTGGTGTATTGACGCGCCAGATAGGCTTGTGCGCCCTCGCGGATAGCCGCGGAGATTTCCTGCATGCGTGCATTGCCTTGATCGGCCGCAAGGACCGAACGTGTCGCCCAGATGGCGTAAAGGATTGAAAGCAGGCCGCAGGCGATGACGGCGGAAATAATTGTCATTGCCGGATTTTCCTCGATTGATGGCCCAAAAGAACCCCTCCCTGGGCCGTTGAGACAAAGACCGGATTCCGCGCACGGAATCCGCCTCTTCGCATCGGTGTATGCGAAACAGGGCTGCGAACGTCAAGATATTGTTCGGTTTTTGCCCGGCTTTCGCCTAAATGGTTTAGACGGCGGCGTGCTTGGCAATGATGTCGCCTGATTAGATCGATTGAAATGACGCTGCGGCACTGAGCTGTCAGCTCCTCCCACCCGATCCGCTAGCGACGTGGAGCGTGAACGCGTCCGCCGGCGCCTATGCTTCTTTGCAAAGACCTGTAGGGTAGCCTATCTTCAGGATGGAACCGGAGCTAGCCTATGAATTTCAAAGCTATTATCCACGAAGCCGACGAAGGCGGGTTCTGGGCAGAGGTGCCGGCAATTCCGGGCTGCGCGACCCAGGGCGAAACCATGGAAGAACTTGTCCAGAATTTGCGTGAAGCGATCGAAGGCTGCCTCTCAGTAGAGCCGCTGTCATTCACGTCGGAGCCTGGGCGGATCGTGGAAATCGCTGTTTGAAGTCCATTTCCCGCAAGGAATTTGCGCGTGCCGTCGAACGGCAAGGCTGGAAGCTTTTGCGCATCGCCGGAAGCCACCACATCTATGGCAAGCAGGGAAGCATTGTTCGGCTTTCAATCCCTATTCATGCCAATAAACCGCTCAAAACCGGACTTCTACGACATCTCCTAGCGCTCGCTGAAATGAACGAGCGCGATATCTGAGATACTGTCGACTATTCGGCCTCTCTGCCCATGCGGCGCGCCGTGTAGCGCTCGATCGCCGACAGACCGTCATAGATCAGCACGGCAAGCGCTGCCACGATCAGGCCGCCTTGCAGGATGAAGGCGAGATTGTTGGACAACAGCCCGGCGATGATCACTTCGCCCAGCGTTTTGGCTGCCACGGTCGAACCGATGGTCGCGGTGGCAAGACTGATCACCACCGACAGCCTGATGCCGCCGAGAATGATCGGGGCGCTGAGCGGCAGCTCGACCTTGGTGAGCCTTTGCCAACCGGTCATGCCGGCGCCGCGCGCCGCCTCGACGACATTGGCCGGCAGCGTCGTCAGGCCGGTCAGTGCATTCTCGAAAATCGGCAGCAGGCCATAGAGAAACAGGGCGATCAGTGTCGGCTTCTCGCCGAAGCCGACGGCCGGTACGGCAAGCGCCAGCACCGCCACCGGCGGAAAGGTCTGACCGATGTTGACGAGGCTGCGCGATAGCGGCAGGAATTCAACACCGACCGGCCTGGTGACCAGGACGGCAAGCGCCACCGCAACGATGGTTGCCGCCACGGTGGCGATCAGAACCGTGCGTAAGTGCAGCAGGGTCAGCGTCAGCAGACTGCCCTGGTTGTAGATCACCGGCGCGTTGTTTTCGGTCAGCGGCTTCAGCAGCGGCACGAACCACCCGGGATTGGTGACGAAGGCGACAAGCAGCACCACCAATGCTAGCCTGAGCAGCGATGGAAGCCAGGCCTTCATGCCGGCCTCGCCGCACGCTTCACCAGCCCTTCGACGGTCACGCGGCCAAGCGGCTTGCCGTCGGCGCCTTTGACCGGCAGCGCCGGCCGGCCCGACCACAACAATTCGGCCAGCGCGTCGCGCTGGCTCGCATCGCCGGGGATCGCCTCACCTTCGGCGGAGCCCTTCTCCACGGCATCGCGGACCCGGCCGAGCGACAGCAACCGGAACGGCCTTTCGCTGGCGCCAACCAGGGTCTCGACGAAGGCGCTTGCCGGCTTTGCCAGGATCTCGGCCGGCTTGGCGTATTGCACCAGCTTGCCGGCATCCATGACCGCGATCTTGTCGCCCATATGCACGGCCTCTTCCATGTCGTGGGTGACGAGGATGATGGTGGTGCCGAAGCGCTTCTGGATCGCCAGCAGATCTTCCTGCGCCTTGGTGCGGATGATCGGGTCGAGGGCGCCGAACGGTTCGTCCATCAACAGCACGTTGGGTTCGGCGGCGAGTGCGCGGGCAACACCGACGCGCTGCTGCTGGCCGCCGGACAGTTCGTGCGGGTAGCGAGGCCCGAAGGCTTCGGGATCGAGCTGATAGAGCGTCATCAACTCGTCGACCCGGGCCTTGATACGGTCCTTGTCCCAGCCAAGCAGCACCGGCACGGTGGCAATGTTCTGTGCCACCGTGCGATGCGGAAATAGGCCGTGGCCCTGGATAGCGTAGCCGATGCTGCGGCGCAGCTCGTAGCCGGGCAGCGAACGATTGTCGGCGCCGTCGAGCTTGATGATGCCTGAGGTCGGCTCGACCAGCCGGTTGATCATGCGCAGCAGCGTCGTCTTGCCGGAACCGGACGTGCCGACAATGACGGCGATGGTGCGCGGCTCGATGACCATCGACACGTCATCGACCACGGTCGTCGCGTCATAGCGCTTGGTGATGCCTTCGATCTCGATCATGCCGTTTCAACCCTGCGCCTGGTGGCGGTCATTTCGATCACCGCATCGAGGATGATGGCGGCGGCAAAGGCGAGCGCGACCGTTGGCACCGCGCCAAGCAGCACAAGGTCCATCGCCGTCTGGCCCACACCCTGGAAGACGAACACGCCGAAACCGCCGCCGCCGATCAGCGCGGCAATGGTGGCGAGGCCGATGTTCTGCACCAAGACGATGCGGATGCCGGTGAGGATGACAGGAAAAGCCAGCGGAAACTCGACGCCGAACAGGCGCTGCCTGTCGGTCATGCCCATGCCGCGCGCGGCGTCGTTGGCGGCGCGCGGCACGCCGGCGAGACCGACCACGGTGTTGGCCACTACCGGCAGCAGCGAGTAAAGGAACAGCGCCACAAAAGCCGGTGCGGTGCCGATGCCGCGAATGCCGAGCGCGGCAGCTCCCGGCACATGCGTGGCAACCCAGCCGAGCGGCGCGATCAAAAGGCCGAACAGCGCGATCGAGGGAATGGTCTGGATGATGTTGAGCACGTTGAGAACGCCGGCGCGCAGACTTTCGACACGATGGCAGAGAATGCCGAGTGGCAGGCCGACGACCATCGCCGCAAGCAGCGACCCTAGCGCCAGCGTTACATGCTTGGAGCCCTCTACCCAGAAACTGCCGGCGCGGTTGAAATATTCCTTCAGGATCGACAGATTGTCCCAGCTTCCCGAAATCAACAGCAGCCCGATCGCCAAAGCCGCGACCACAAGCACGCCAACCCGCGCCAATGGCGACAGGTTCAGCCTTGTCAGCACGTCGGCGAGCAAAAGCGTGAAGGCAAAGATCAGAATCCAGAAACCGGAGGCTGGCGAAACTCTGGCGAAGGTGTTGCCCGCCGGCGTGAGAAATGTTCCGGCGACACCGATCAGCAGCGCAAGCGCGGCAAGCGCCATCACGCTGGCGGCAAGGCGCAGCACAAGTGGTGTCTTGAACAGCGCAATGAGTGCTGCGGCGACAATGATGGCGAGCAGCAGCGTTCCGGTCGTTGCCGGCAGCGCATCGAGAATCGAGCGCGCCTGGCCGGGGACGATGCGGTTGGCACGGAACGTGGCAAAGGGGGCGGCGAAGGCCGCATATGCTGATATCGCGGCGATGACCACGCCGAGCTTGTCGAAGCGGCTGTTCACGCTCTGCCCCGTCAGTCGATCCGGCGCGCCACGAAAGCGACGCGCCGGAATCCTCCTACTTCAGGAAGCCGTTCTTCTTCAGGAAGTCCTCGGCGACGCCCTTGACCGGCTCGCCGCCGACCTGCACGCGACCGTTCAGCTCCTGCAGCGTGACGAGGTCGAGCTTGGCGAAGACCGGCTTCAGCAGCGTCTCGATCTCGGGATGCTCCTTCAGCACCGCTTCGCGGATGATCGGCGCCGGCTGGTAGACCGGCTGCACGCCCTTGTCGTCGTCGAGCACGACGAGCCCGGACGGTGCGATGCCGCCATCGGTGCCGTAGACCATGGCCGCATTGGCGCCGTTGGTCTGGTTGGCGGCCGCGGCAATGGTTGCCGCCGTGTCGCCGCCCGAGAGCGTGATCAGCTGGTCCGGCTTCAGCGTGAAGCCATAGGTGGTCTGGAAGGCCGGCAGTGCAGCCGCCGAATTGACGAACTCGGCGGAAGCCGCCAGCACCACCTGTCCGCCGCCCGCGACATATTTGCCGAAATCGGTGAGCGTGGCGAGCTTGTTGGTTTCGACGACTTCCTTGCGCAGCGCGATCGCCCAGGTGTTGTTGGCGGGCGACGGCGACAGCCAGACGATCTTGTTGGCGTCGTAGTCGAGCTTCTTGGCCGTTTCATAGGCCTTGGCGGCGTCTTTCCAGACCGGGTCGTCGGCCTTTTCGAAGAAGAAAGCGGCGTTGCCGGTATATTCGGGATAGATGTCGATCTCGCCGGCGGTGATCGCCTTGCGCACCACCGGCGTGCCACCGAGCTGGATACGGTCCGATGTCTTGATGTTGTTGGCGTTGAGCACGAGCTGGATGATGTTACCGAGCACGCCGCCCTCTGTGTCGATCTTGGAAGAGACAACCACCTGAGCATTGGCGGAAGCCACCGTGATGCCGAGCGCCAATGCCGCGCCGGCCAGAAACTTGACTGAAAACATTGTGAAACCCCTTGCTATGAACCGAAACGCGGTGACCGCATATGAGCATGGCTTCAACGGCCAGTCGGGGCACACGGTTTCATAACAGTAGGTACAGACGCAATATTTTTGTTCCGAAGCGGTAAATTCGGCCGACATCGTGCTGACAGCGCCGTGTCAGGTGAAACGGCGGATGGATCAGGCTTCAGCTTTGCGCAAGCTCGTCAGCTTGAGCGCGCCGAGCGCCACGAAGCACAGGACGGTGACCGGAAAGACTATCCAGTTCAGCATCTCCCAGCCCCAGGCGTTGTAGACCATGCCCGACATCAGCGAGGCGCAGGCGACGGAGCCGAACAGGACGAAGTCGTGGAAGCCTTGCACCTTGCCCTTTTCCGACGGCCGGTAGGTGGCGGCAACCATCGCGGTCGCGCCGATGAAGCCGAAGTTCCAGCCAAGGCCCAGCAGGATCAGCGACGTCCAGAACTGCCACAGCGCCAGGCCGGACAGAGCGACAATGGCGCAGCCGATGAGCAGGATCAGGCCGGTGGCCACAATGCGTTCGGCGCCGAAGCGATGGATCAGCGAGCCGGTGAAGAAGCTTGGCGCGAACATCGCCATGACGTGCCAGGAGATGCCGAGCGTCGCGTCGTTTTCCGAAAGGCCGCAACCGACCATGGCCAGCGGTGCGCCCGTCATGACGAAGCTCATCAGCGCATAGCTGCCGACCGCGCAGAAAAGCGCGGCGACGAAACGCGGCTGCGTGATGATTTCAGCCAGTGGTCTGGCGTCGCTGTCGGCGATCTCCACCTTGCCGGATGCTTTCGCCGGCAGCCGCAGGAACGACAGGATGATGGCGCCGACGGCGGCCAGCGGCAGGATGGAGATGAACGAACCGGCAAACATGACCGGCGCAAGCAATTCGCGGGTGAAGATGACGATCTGCGGCCCGAGGATGGCGGTGACGACGCCGCCGGCCAGCACGAAGGAGATGGCGCGCGCCTTGAATTCAGGCGGTGCGTTGTCGGCGGCGGCAAAGCGGAACTGCTGGACGAAGGCGCCGCCGACACCGATCGTGAGCAAGCCGAAGGCAAACAGCCAGAAGCCGCCCTGAAAAAGCGCCAAGGAGGCGATCAGGCCACCAAGCGCCGTGACGATCGTGCCGGTCATGAAGCCGCTTCGCTGGCCCATGCTGCGGACGATGGCCGCTGCAGGCAGCGCGCCGAGCGCCACGCCGATGTTGAAGCCGGTGATCGGCGCTGTCGCCAATGACTTGTCGGGACCAAGCAGATATTGCCCGGCCAGCGCGCCCACGGAGATGGCGATGGGGGCCGCCGAGCCGATGATCGCCTGCGAGGCGGCGAGGATCAGCGCGGTGCGGCGCGCCTCCTGACCGGTCTCGAGGGCGATCGCCGTCATGATGCGTCCTTGCCGCGCCCCTCGCCACGCACCCGGCGAGACACACGGTCGAGCACGGCATTGACCAGCTTCGGCTCGTCTTCCTCGTAGAAGGCCTTGGCGATGTCGACATATTCGGAGACGATGACGGCGACGGGGACATCCTCGCGCTTCATCAGTTCGTAGACGCCGGCGCGCAGGATGGCGCGCAGCGTCGAATCCAGCCGCGACAGGGGCCAGTCCTCGGTCAGCGCCTGGCGGATGATCGGATCGATGGTCTTCTGGTTCTCGACGACACCCGCCAGGATGGCGCGAAACCATTGCGCATCGGCCTCGCGATAGAGCGCGCCGTCAACTTCCTTGCCGAGACGAAAGGCCTCATATTCGGCGGTGATCTCGAAGACACCGCTGCCGGCGACATCCATCTGATAGAGCGCCTGCACGGCGGCCAGACGGGCAGCGCCGCGCTTGTTGGCGTGGCGCACCGTGGGCTGGCCGGGCGAAGCGGGTTCGCTCACGATCGCGCTCCCAATTGTTCCTTGAGGGCAATCATGGTCAGCGCCGCACGCGCGGCAAAGCCGCCCTTGTCGCCTTCCGAGCGCTTGGCGCGAGTCCAGGCCTGGGCGTCATTCTCGGTGGTGAGGATGCCGTTGCCGATGCAGACAGAGTCCTGCACGCTCAAATCCATGAGCGCTCGGCTGGATTCATTGGCGACAATGTCGAAATGATAGGTGTCGCCGCGGACGACGGTGCCGAGCGCGACAAAGCCGTCATAATGTGTGCCGCCTTCCGTTGCGCCGTCCAGTGCAAAGGTGATCACCGCGGGGATCTCGAGCGAACCTGGAACGGTGATGACATCATAAGTCGCGCCCGCTTCATCGAGCGCGCTTGTCGCGCCATCGAGCAGCGCGTCGGCAAGGTCGTCATGAAAGCGCGCTTCGACAATGAGCAGATGCGCCTTCGCCTTCGGACGAATGAAGGCTTTGCCGTGTTGGGATGTACCAGCCATAAAAGTCTCCGGGGAGTTGCCGGTGACTTAGGCCGAAGCCGGGTTCATCGCAAGCGAAGATGTTGCGCACGCCCGGTTTGCCGACCTATTCAGGTTCACCAACCTCGTTTTTGAGATGGCCGTCGAGGCTCTCAACCCAAGCCAGCACGGCCTGATGATCAATCACACGACCAGCGTCCACATCGGCCAGAGCCTCGAGCGTCCGTCGCCGGTATTCCCCCTTCCGGTACAGCCGAGATCCGTCTATTCCTGACCATCAAAGCCCCTCTTTCGTCGCCTCCACCAGCCGCGCCGCGTAGCGGGCCATGGTGTCGATCTCGAGATTGACGCGGTCACCGACCTTGCGCTCACCCCAAGTGGTCACGGTCAGCGAATGGTGGATCAAAAGCACGTCGAAGCGCGCGCCTTCGACCTTGTTGACGGTGAGCGAGGTGCCGTCGAGCGCGACCGATCCCTTGGGCGCAATGAACTTCGCCAGGTCGCGCGGCGCCTCCAGCGTGAAGCGCACCGCGTCGCCCTCATCCTTGCGCTCGACGATTTCGGCCATGCCGTCGACATGGCCCGAAACGATGTGGCCGCCGAGTTCGTCGCCGATCTTCAGCGCCCGCTCGAGATTGACTTTGGTGCCGGATTTCCAGCCCGAGGCCGTGGTCAGCCGCAAGGCTTCCTCCCATGCTTCAACCTCGAACCAGCGCGCATTCGAGCCGCTGTCGGGCAAGGCCGTCACCGTCAGGCAGACGCCGCCGCAGGAGATCGAGGCGCCGATGGCGATGGTCTGCGGGTCATAGGCTGTGTCGATGCGCAGCCCCACCCCTTCCCTGAGCGGCTTGACGGAAGCGACAGTGCCGACATCGGTGACAATTCCGGTAAACATCGGTGTTGATCCCTAGAGGTCTCTTATCCACTCGGCGTAGCTGTCTTCGCCGAAACGCATGTCGCGCAGCTTGCGAAATCCTGCCGGGATATGGTCGGCGTCGATTGGCGATGCAATGCCGTCGTCGCCGATCGCTTCCGGCCCCTGGAACAGCACAATGCGGTCGACCAGCCCATCGGCCAGGAAGGCGCTCGCCACCCTGGCGCCGCCCTCGACCAGCACGCTGGCCATGCCGAGCGCGGCCAGATCCTCGAGTAGTTCCGGCAAGGCTACGCCGCCCTCGTGCGTTTCCGTGCCGATGAAGCGGACGCCGGCGCGTTCGAGTGCTGCGCGCCGCAGCGGATCGGCCTCCAGGTAGGCGGCGACATAGAGCGGCACCCGGTCGACGCCCGAAACCAGCTTCGAGGCCTCCGGCAACCGGATCTGGCGGTCGAGCACGATGCGGGCAGGCGAACGGTTCTCCAGCCCCGGCAAACGCACCGTCAGGGCCGGATCGTCCTCAAGGGCCGTGCCGATACCAACCAGTATGCCATCCGCCTCGGCCCGCATCAGATACACTTCGCGGCGCGCGATATCTCCGGTGATCGACACCTGCCCACCGCCTTCCCTGCCGATCTTTCCGTCGCTGGAAAGCGCAAGCTTGAGAACCACTTCTGGGCGTTTTCTCAACGAACGAATCAAATAGCCGGCCATCTGCTCGGAGGCTTGCTCGGCCAACACCTTCTCGACCACCTCGACACCGGCGGCACGCAGGATCGCGTAGCCCTTGCCGGACACGCGCGAATCGGGATCGCTGGCCGCACCGACGACGCGCGCGACACCGGCATTGACCAGCGCATTGGCGCAAGGCGGCGTGCGGCCGTGATGGGCGCAAGGCTCCAGCGTGACGTAAGCGGTGGCGCCGCGCGCGAGCTCGCCGGCCTCGGCCAGGGCCTCGGTCTCGGCATGCGGGCGGCCGCCGACAGCGGTGACGCCGGTGCCGACGATCATCGGACCGTTGCCGTCATCGCGTACGATCAGCGTGCCGACGGACGGGTTGGTCGCGGTGCGCCCGGCATTTTTTCGCGACAGTCTGAGTGCCGCCGCCATGAAGCGGCGATCAAGGGCGGCCTGTTCGCTTGCAGTCATGCTCAGCTGGCTTCCTCTTCACCCTTGATTTCGTCGCCCTTGAGCTCGCCCAGCAATTCATGGAAATCCTTGGCCTCGCGAAAATTGCGGTAGACCGAGGCAAAGCGGACATAGGCGACGTCGTCGAGCGACTTCAGCGCTTCCATGACCAGCCGGCCGACTTCTCCCGAAGCAACCTCCGTCTCGCCGGAACTTTCGAGTTGGCGCACGATGCCGGTCACCGCGCGGTCGATGCGCTCGGGATCGACATTGCGCTTGCGCACGGCGATCTCCACGGAGCGCAGCAACTTGTCGCGGTCGAAGGGCACTTTGCGGCCCGATTTCTTGACCACGACGAGGTCGCGCAACTGCACGCGCTCGAAGGTGGTGAAGCGACCGCCGCAATCGGGGCAGACACGCCGCCTGCGGATCGCCGCGCCATCCTCTGCGGGGCGCGAATCCTTCACCTGCGTATCTTCTGACTGGCAATAGGGACAGCGCATGGAGAAGCCTTTGGTTGGCGAATCTGGTGAAGGGAAAGGCTTAGAGGTTTTTGCAGCGATGGCAAAGTGTCGCCAACAGCCCCTTGCGCTTCAGAGATAGCGAGGCGCAAGCAGGATTGCCAGCCTCGCCAGGCAGCCGCACCGCGTACCGATGTTTTCAGGGAGCTACGTCGGCGGTCGGGAATCCGCACGATGCACCGAGGCTGCGATAGGCCTTGGTGAAGCCATCCATGGATATGCTTCCAACAGGTGCGTCGCCAAAGGAGACATCAAGTACCGATGCCCGGCGCATGGCGCGCAGGAGCGCCAGGCTGATCTTGGCCTGATTGTCCACGGTCCAGCTGAGCCGGCCGTTGACGGCGCCATCGGAATGGAGTTTGGCGGCGACACGGCCCTTGTCATCGCCGAAGGTGGCGGCAATCGACTTGCCGGCCGGCAGACCCTTGTTGTCGACGGCGATGGTTATGGAGGGGTAGGCATCCGGCGGCAGTGCATCGCCGTTCGTGATGACGAGCGTCAAGGTACCGGGCACGCCGCCCGCGCCGATAAAGGCGGTCGAGGCAGCGCAGGTCTTGCGCAGATCCTCACCGGTGTCGACCTCGTCGACCAGGGTCGACCATCTGCCGAACGTTTCGAGCTTGGGTGCCGCCTGGGCGGGCGCCGCCGGCTCGGCCTGAGGTGCGGGTTGCGCGGGCGCGGGTTGAGCAGAGGCGGTTTGCGCCAAGGCGACGCCGGGGAAAGGCACGGCGATCAAAGCGGCCAGAGCGCCAACGGCACCAAGGTTGGCGAAACGAAACGGTCGCATCATCAAGGCTCCTGCCGGTCGCCCCGGCCTGCTGAAACGACGCTTGTCGTTGCAGCAGGCGGTAAGCCTTCCTATCGCCTCAGCCGAGATAGGGATAGAGCGGGAAGCGATCGGTCAGCGCCACGACCTTGGCCTTGACCGCAGCTTCGACAGCGGCATTGCCCTCGTCGGAATTCGCAACCTTGAGACCGTCCAGCACTTCGGCGATCAGCTTGCCGATCTCGCGGAATTCGGCCTGGCCGAAGCCGCGCGTGGTGCCGGCCGGGGTGCCGAGACGCACGCCCGAGGTGACGAAAGGCTTTTCCGGGTCGAACGGGATGCCGTTCTTGTTGCAGGTGATGTTGGCGCGGCCAAGCGCCGCCTCGGCGCGCTTGCCGGTGGCGTTCTTGGGCCTGAGGTCGACCAGCATGAGATGGTTGTCGGTGCCGCCGGAGACGATGTCGAGACCGGTCTCCTTGAGGCTGGAGGCCAACGCCTTGGCGTTGGCGGCAACGCTCTCGGCATAAACCTTGAAGCTTGGCTTCAGCGCTTCGCCGAAAGCGACAGCCTTGGCAGCGATGACATGCATCAGCGGGCCGCCCTGCAAGCCGGGGAACACCGCCGAATTCATCTTCTTGGCGATGTCCTCGTCATTGCACAGGATCATGCCGCCGCGCGGGCCGCGCAGCGATTTGTGCGTCGTGGTGGTCACGACATGGGCATGCGGCAGCGGCGACGGATGCACGCCGCCGGCGACGAGGCCGGCGATGTGCGCCATGTCGACCATAAGATAGGCGCCGACCGCGTCGGCGATCTCGCGAAAACGCTTCCAGTCCCAGACGCGCGAATAGGCGGTGCCGCCGGCAAGGATCAGCTTCGGCTTGGTCTCATGCGCGGTCTTCTCGATGGCGTCCATGTCGAGCAGATGGTCGTCCTGGCGCACGCCATAGGACACGACCTTGAACCATTTGCCGCTCATGTTGACCGGCGAACCGTGGGTCAGATGGCCGCCGGAATTGAGGTCGAGGCCCATGAACGTGTCGCCCGGCTGCAAAAGCGCCAGGAACACGGCCTGGTTCATCTGGCTGCCGGAATTCGGCTGGACGTTGGCGAAGTTGCAGCCGAACAGCTTCTTGGCGCGCTCGATGGCCAGTTCCTCGGCCACGTCGACGAACTGGCAGCCGCCATAGTAGCGTTTACCCGGATAGCCCTCGGCGTACTTGTTGGTCATGATCGAGCCCTGCGCTTCAAGCACGGCGCGGGAAACAATGTTTTCCGAGGCGATCAGCTCGATCTCGTGGCGCTGGCGACCGAGTTCGTTGCGGATGGCGCCGAAAATCTCCGGATCGGCATCGGCCAGCGTGGTTTCGAAGAAGGATTCGAATTTGTTCGACACTGCCGCTGCTGTTGCCATGGCCTGAAATCCTCGAGGTTCGGGGGCAATTTTTGATTTATGCATGTCGTTGTCCCAAAACCGCTGCACACTTTTGGGCGACATGCATTTGCCGCGCCATTAACACAGTTGTTTTCGCCCCGCCACGTTTGCGGCGCGAAATTTGCTGGCCGGATTGCGCCAGCCTGGCCCGCGGGTCGTTATTTCCGAGCCTTCCGGCCTTTCAGCAAGGCCTCGGTGAGCGTGATCTCGGTAAACAGCGCTTGCGACGTATGGTCGTTGATCTCGCCGCTGCGAAACATGGCGCGCACGGCCTCGCGCTCGGCTTCGATGCCCGCAAATCTCAATTCGAGCTCCAGCCTTCCGGCTTCGCGCGCCTCGGCGCGGGCCTCATCGGCTTCGTCCGAGGCGGCGATGCGGCGCCGGTAGCCGGCGACGATGCTGTCGGCAGCGGCAAGCCTGGTGCCGGGCACCTCGCCTCCCTCATCATCGGCGGCTCCGGCAATGCTCTCGATGCGCGCGATTGCCGCCTTGGCGGCGCCGACGCGCGCCAGGCGCTCCTCGGCGGCGCCGGCATCCTCACCGGGCTCGACCAGCCCCCTGGCGATCGTCGGCAGAGCGAGGCTGGCGATGACCAGCGAGCAGATGATGACGCCGGCGGCCAGGAAAATGACCAGGTCGCGCGCCGGAAACGGCGAGCCGTCCGGCATGGCGAGCGGCAGTGACAGGATGCCGGCCAGCGTAATGGCGCCGCGCACACCGGCCACCGAACCGGCGAGCCGCACGCGCAGCCCGAACGGCTCCACCTTGCGCTTGCCCAGACGCGCAGCGATGCCGGCGGCGATATCGCCCACCCAGATCCACAGGAAGCGCAACGCGATCAGGCACAGCGTCAGCGCGATGACGGTCGCGATCGGCTGGATGATCGGGTGCAGGCTCATGAGTTCCGGCGGCACATGGCGGATGATGTCGGGAAGCTGCAGGCCGAGCACGATGAAGAGAGCGCCGTTGAAAACGAAGGAGAGCGTCGTCCACAGCGACATCGTCTGCATGCGCGCAGAGACGCCGAGGAAGCGAAACACGCCGGAGCCGCCGGTGAGCAGGCCCGCGGTGACAGCCGCCAGAATGCCGGAAGCTCCGACATGCTCGGCGCCGAGATAGGCGATGAAGGGCAGCAGGACCATCACCAGCACCTGCGCTTCGGCCGGCACGCCGCCGATCCGGTTGAGCAATTGCAGCAGCTTGGCGGCAACGAACAGCGCCGCCACGCCGATCAGGATGCCGATCGCCACAGCATAGAGAAAACTGAGCGAAGCCGCCGCAAGGGAAAAGCTGCCGGTCAGCACCGCCGCGACGGCAAAGCGGAACATGACCAGCCCGGACGCATCGTTGAGCAGCGACTCGCCTTCCAGAATGTGCATCAGCCGCGCCGGGACGACATTCCTGTCGACGATCGAGGACACCGCCACCGCGTCGGTCGGCGACAGCACCGCGGCTAGCGCAAAAGCAACCACCAGAGGGATGCTCGGCACCAGCCAATGCAAGGCGTAGCCGAAGCCGACGATGGTGAAGAAGACCAGCCCTATGGCCAGATCCAGGATCGGTCGGCGCAGCGCCATCAGTTCACGCTTCGGCGCGCCATAGGCATCGCCGAACAGCAGCGGCGGGATGAACACCAGCAGGAACAGTTCCGGATTGATCTCGACATGGATGCCGCGCACCGGCCACGCAAGCGCGGCACCGATCGCAATCTGCAGCACCGGCAACGGCACCCGTACCAGGCGAACCAGAGCGCCGGAAAGCGCCACGAAGACGAGCACGACCAGAATGAAGACGGCGACTTCCATGGTCCGGTTCCAGGCTTTCCGCCGACCATGCGCAAAGCCGGCCGATCCGTCCAGCCGCCCGTCCCGTGAAAAACGCCGCGGCACCCAATCAATGAAAAAGGCCGCCCTGAGAGGCGGCCTTTTTAGCTAGGAATCAAATGTTTACAGCGCGGACGTGATCTGCAGTTCGTTGTTGCCATCAAGCGCGTAGACGTCGTCGCGGAACTGCACGACGCCCGGACCGGTCGACCAGGCCGAGAGATAGAGGAAATGGACCGGCACCGGATTGGTGACCTGGATCGGCGTGTTTTCACCCGTCTTGATCGCCGCTTCGAAATGCTGGCGGTCCCAGCCAGGCGTGTCGCGCAGGATCCAGGTGACGAGGTCGCGCACATTCTGCACGCGCACGCAGCCCGAGGAATCGAAACGCAACATCTTGCCGAACAGGCTCTGCTGCGGCGTATCGTGCATGTAGACGCCGTCAGGGCTCGGGAAATTGATCTTCACCGAAGCCATGGCGTTTTCCGAGCCGGGATCCTGGCGGAAACGGTACTTGGCGGCGTCGTCGGTCGACCAGTCCACATTCATCGGATCGACTTCGCTGCCATCCGGTGCGAACAGGCGGATGTGGCTGTCCTTCAGATAATCGGGATTCTTCCGCATCAGCGGAATGATGTCCTTGCGGACGATCGAGACGGGCGCGTTCCAGTATGGATTGACGATGATCTCGTTGATCTTGGAATTGACGATCGGCGTCTGTCGGTCGATCTTGCCGACGATCGCGGTGTGGCGAAGCACGACGCGGTCGTTCTCGACCGCTTCGACCTGCGCTGCCGGAATGTCGACCAGCACGTAACGGCTGCCCAGCGTGCCGGCCTTCTCGCGCAGCCGCTGCAGATTGGTCTGCAACTGGCCGAGCCGGATCTGCGCCGAAACGTTCATCGCCGCATAGGTGTATTTGCCGAGCGCACCATCGGCAGGCAGGCCATGGCGCAGCTGGAAACGCTTGACCGCCGAGTCGACATAGGAATCGAAGGCCGTCGAAATGCCGGCACTCTGCGACAGATCGCCGGAAACCATCAGCCGCTTGCGCAACGGCACCACATCCGGGTCATCGACGCCGAGCTGCAGCTTCTTGGTCGCGGGAACGTCGACCCAGCCACCCTGCCCGACAATGTTCTGGTATTGCCCGACCGCCTGTTCCGTGAAGGCGACGGTCTGCGGGCTGAAGATCGGCAGCGTCGAGGCCACCTTGCCGCCCTCGCTGGCGCGGGCATCGAACTGGTCGTCCCAATTGCCGCGCGCGGAGGATTTCAGGATGTCACCGATCACATCCTGCGCATTGGCGCCGCCGGCGACCACTGCGGCTGCGAGCGCGGAGGCTCCGGAGAGGAAAAAACGACGGCTGGTTCTCATGGACGTTCCAGACATTTGTAGCAGTTCGATCACTTGCTGCGTTGATCACCGGGCGATCTCGCCCGCACTGTAAAATTGGCAATCTTAACAATTAGCCAACCATGCTCCGTATCACCTTGGTGTGACAGCGCCCAGGCGCGATACGGATTGCGGGTGAACGCATGGTCTTCACACCAGCATCACTGCCACTCTCGGTTCCACTGGAATATGGCGGCAACGTGGCCTAGCGCCCGAATCCGACTGACCGGCATTCCGAAAAGGACGGACCGATGCTTTTGGGTATCGGGTCGGAGCGTCGCCGACATGGGGTCGACTGCCGCGCGGCAGGACCGGCAGCCAGCCGCGAACGACCCTGGCTCAAGGCTTCGAACCCGGAGCCTCCAACTCGGAACATCGTTGCAGCACTTGGTTCTCAGGGTAACGCAATATCTTGCTGTCATCGAGTTTGAGCAGCAGCGCCCGCCTCTTTTCCACACTGTCGTTATCGTCCGAGCAAGTCAGGTCCAAAATGACGGCGTCCAGGCCTTTGATCTTCTGGACTTTGTCGATTGTGCAGCCGACTTCCCACATTTCCACCGACTTATCGGTGAACGTCACTCTGGAGTCATTGCCGTCGCACGGGCTGCTGCCTTCCATGGCGAAGGCATCCTTCCACCATTCCTCGGCGAAAGCCGTTTCTGACGCAAGCAGTAGCGCCGCCGCGACAAAACAGATCTTGAAACGCCTGCTTCGACCCATCATGCCCCCTTGTGCGGCGACATTAGGCATTGTGGAAGCGAAAGCAAAGCGTGGCCTACGGGGTTGCGGTCAGCCGACAAACAGATGAACTCAAGTCGCCGTCAGTCGCTAGAAAAAGGCCGATGCCTCTCGGCACCGGCCCTGACTGAAGGTCGATATTTCGGCCGCGTTTCTGTGGCGCGGGCCGGATCCGATGCGGCGCCTTACATCCGGTAGGCGATGGTGTCGTTCCAGAAGCGGTCGAGCCGCTGCAAAGCACGGTTCATCTGCTTGAACTCGTCGGTGTTGATGCCGCCGACCTGCTCGATCGAGCCGACATGACGCTCGTAGAGGCCGGCAACGACTTCCGCCACCTCGTTGCCCTTCGGCGTCAGCGAGACACGGACCGAACGGCGGTCGATGCGCGAGCGCTGGTGATTGATGAAGCCGAGATCGACCAGCTTCTTCAGATTGTAGGAGACGTTCGAGCCGAGATAGTAGCCACGCGAGCGCAACTCGCCGGCGGTCAGCTCGGAATTGCCGATATTGAACAGCAGCAGCGCCTGGATGGCATTGATGTCGGAACGGCCGTTGCGGTCGAATTCGTCCTTGATCACATCAAGCAGGCGGCGGTGCAGCCGCTCAACAAGCTGCAGCGATTCCATGTACAGGGAACGGATAGCCTCGCGGCGATCGTCGGATACGTTGGCGGTCTTCGCCGCCGGACGCGAATTGATCATTGTCTTTGCCTCTCGTTTGTCGCCCTGGTGATTTTTTGTTTTTCACCTTGATCGCGACACTATCGAATACTCATAAAATTCGACTTAAACGCTAGGGCTAACAAGAGCTTACCGGTAAGGGGTTTCGGAAGAGGCTTAACGAACGGTCACCCGAGCAAGGATAATTAACCTAAAGATTTCGGCAACGATTGCGGGGCTCATTCGAGGCGAAAGCGGGGCCGCCAATGGGTTCAACGGCTTAGTGGCGGACCGGGCGCTTCTGCAGGTAGATGACGACACGGAAGACGATGTAGAGCAGCGCCACCGCCGCATGCGAGGCGACAATCAGCAAGCGGTGGCCGAATAGCTCGGGAAAGCCGGCATACATGACCGTCTCGGTCACCGCGCAGATGAACCAGATCACCGGCCCCCAGGACGCCAGCATCCACAGGCCGGCAGCGGCAAAGGGAAAGAACACGGCGAGCACCACCGCAGCGACCTGCCAGTGCACGGGCATCAGGTCGAACCGCCACAGCGTACCCGGATAAAAGCCGATCAACCTGATCCAGTAGAGAATGCCGAACAGCAGGCAATAGCCCGATATGACGCGCTGGAACCAGGCGAAGATCACCTCCACCCCGGAGGGCTGCAGCACGACGCGCCTCGAAGTCACCTCGCTCATATCAAGAGTTCCCGTTCGCCGAGCGGGGCGAAATAGGCGTCGACATCCGCTTCGCTGACCGCAGCGAGGCTTGCCGGCCGCCATTGCGGCTTCGAGCCCTTGTCGATGATGGCGGCGCGGATGCCTTCGTAGAAATCATGGCCGGCGAGCATCCGGTTGAGGATGCGGAACTCCATCTTCATGCAGGCTTCCATGGACAGCGTCAGTCCGGCGCTGATCTGCCGCCAGGCGACGCGCAGGCTGGTCGGCGAGCGGGTGCGGATCGTCGCAAGTGTCTTTGCCGCGAACTCGTCGGCGTCCGCCGCACGCTCGAGGCTGTCGATGACGCGGTTCAGGGACGGTTGCGAAAAATGGCGAACAATCGCCTCCAGCGTCGGCCTGTCGGTTTCGCGCCTTGCCTGCACGAAGAAGCCGCGCAGCACCGATTCCGGATCGCCGGTCAGCGCCAGGCGGTCGAGGAAGCCAGCCTGGTCCTCGGCCTTGATGGTGTGGGTGGCCAGCCCCGACCACAGCGCATCGCCATAGCGGATGCGATTGCCGGTCAGCGCCAGATACATGCCGAAGGAGCCGCCGAGATCTGGCAGCAGGTGACTGGCGCCAACATCCGGAAAAAAGCCGATGCCGACCTCCGGCATGGCAAATTGGGCATTCTCGGTCATCACCCGGTGCGAGCCATGGAAGGAGATGCCGACACCACCGCCCATGACGATGCCGTCGATCAGGGCCACATAAGGTTTCTTGAAACTGTTGATGCGGGCGTTGAGCCGGTATTCGTCGGCGAAGAACTCGACCGGCGGTTTTCCCGCCCGGCCTGTCTCATAGACATGCAGGATATCGCCGCCGGCCGAAAAGGCCCTGCCCTCTGCCTTGACGACGATGACGTCGATGCCCTGATCGTCCTCCCAGGCGGAAAGGGCAGCGCCGAGCGCCCCGATCATGCGGTGCGTCAACGCATTGAGCGCCTGCGGCCGCGTCAAGGTGACGACGCCGGCCCGGCCCAGATGTTCGAAGCGGATCTCGTCGCCTCCGCCAAAATCCATCGTGAAAGAATCCCTCTCCCGGCCGCCGGGACTGAAGTGCTAAAGCGTGGCGCATGGGTGCGTCAATGGCGAGCGCACCGGTGCAAGCTCTGGCCCGGACCAGGAGCCAGTGCTAAAAATCGAACTGCAATACTGGAAAACTGGATAGAGTTCGGTGCAGTGCGGCTCTGGCGGGGCTTCGAACGGGACGATTGTTCATGACTCGATTTTCGCACCTTGCGCGGATGGCAATCGGGCTGAGCATCGGCTTGGCTGTTCACCCGGTCATGGCGGCGACTTTGGAAGATCTCTACAGCTCGCATACCATCGTCAACGGCAAGTACGAGAAGAACCGCCAGTCCGGCTTCAAGCGCTGCCTCGACGCGGTTCTGGTGCGGGTTTCCGGCGATCAGCGCCTGCCGGCGAAACCTGAAATGACGGCATTGCGCGACAAGGCCGGCAGCTTCGTCGCAGGCTTTCGCTACCGCGACCGCATGGAAGGCATTCCCAACCATGACGATCAGGGAACGTACGATCGGCCCCACAACCTTTCCTGCCAGTACAAGCCGGCTGAAATCGACCCGGTGCTGGCTTCGCTCGGCAGCAGGCCGTGGCTGGCCGAGCGGCCGCAGCTGGCGGTGTTTTTGACGACCGAGCGCGGAACAATGCATTATGCGCTCGATGCCGACGACGACCGTGGCATGCCGATGCGCGAATCGTTCGGCAATGCCGCCGTACCGCTGGCCATGCAGGTGGCTTTTCCCACGGCGGCGCAGCTGTCGCGGGCCGGATTGGACGATCAGGCGCTTCGCAATGCCGAGATGACGAAGCTCGACACACTGGCGAAGAAGACCGGCGCCGACCAGGCGCTTTCCGGCAGTCTCGTCTGGAGCGACAAGGAACTGGGCTGGATCGCCGACTGGCGGCTGGCCGCGGCCGGCAAGACCTACATCTGGCAGGTGCGCGGTGTCGGCTTCGACGAGGCTTTCCGTGTCGCCATCAGGGGCGCAGCACAGATTCTGTCAGGCAATGGGCAACCCGAATAGACTTCGACCGGATCGCTGGCACAATCGTGCCGCATTGGTCAGCAGCGGGAGCTCGTGGTAAAAGCCTGCCCGAACGAGAGTATTTAGCGATGAACAAATTCACCCCCGCAAAGCCCGCCGGCGCGCGCGGCGTCGACGAGATCACCGGCAGCCGCCGTCTGCGCCGCATGCGCAAGGCCGACTGGTCGCGCCGTCTCGTGCAGGAGAACCGGCTCACGGTCGACGACCTGATCTGGCCGATCTTCGTCGTCGAGGGCAAGGGTGTCCGCGAGCCGATCGCCGCCATGCCCGGCGTCTTCCGCCTGTCGATCGATCTCGCCGTCAAGGAGGCCGAGCGCGCGGCGAAACTCGGCATTCCGGCACTCGCCACCTTCCCCAATGTGGACATCTCGCTGCGCGACCAGACCGGCTCGCATATCCTCGATCCCGACAATGTCATCAACCGCGCCACCCGTGCGATCAAGGATGCGGTGCCGCAGATCGGCATCATCACCGACGCCGCGCTCGACCCATTCACCAGCCACGGCCATGACGGCATCCTGCGCGACGGCATCATCGTCAATGACGAGACGGTGGAACAGGTGACCGCCGCTGCCGTCATCCAGGCGGCCGCCGGCGCCGACATCATCGCGCCATCCGACATGATGGACGGCCGCATCGGCGCCATCCGGGACGCGCTTGACGCCAATGGTTTTCAGGACGTGGCGATTATGTCCTATGCGACCAAATTCGCCTCGGCCTTCTACGGTCCCTATCGCGAGGCGGTGGGCACCGCCGGTCTGCTCAAGGGCGACAAGAAGACCTATTACATCGACCATGCCAATTCCGACGAGGCGGTGCGAGAGGCCGAACAGGACATCGCCGAGGGCGCCGACATGCTGATGGTCAAGCCCGGCCTGCCCTATCTCGACATCATCCGGCGGCTGAAGGACGAGTTCCAGATGCCGACCTTCGCCTACCAGGTGTCGGGCGAATATTCGATGATCAAGGCGGCAGGCGCCAATGGCTGGATCGACGGCGAGAAGGCAATGCTGGAATCGCTGCTCGCCTTCAAGCGCGCCGGGTGCGACGGCATCCTGACCTATTTCGCACCCGAAGTGGCGGAGATGCTGAAGGGGTAATTTCTCTTCGCGACAACGGCCGATCGCGGCGAGCAATGTCGGCCAATCCGCTTCGACATCCATACCAATTTCCGGCTCCTGGCCGGGGAATCCATAGCGAGGGCCGCTTGACCGTTGCCTGAGCTTCGTTTGAGCTTGAAAATACCGCTTGCAATTCACAATCAGTTTGCTACAAAACAACTGCTTGCAAAATACAACCGGTTATCGAGGAGGCTCGCATGTCCAAACTTCGCGTCAACGCTTTCACCCTGTCGCTCGACGGCTATGGCGCCGGTCCCGATCAGGATCTGCAAAATCCTCTCGGCGTCGGTGGGGAATCCTTGCACAAGTGGTTTGTCGACACCCGCACCTTCCGCGAGATGGTGCTCGGACAAGATGGCGGCACCACCGACGTCAACGAGGCGTTCGCGGCGCGCAGCTTCGAGAATGTCGGCGCCTGGATCCTCGGCCGCAACATGTTCGGGCCAATCCGCGGCGAGTGGCCTGACGACAGCTGGAAGGGCTGGTGGGGCGACAACCCGCCCTATCATGTGCCGGTTTTCGTGCTCACCCATCACAAGCGGGAACCGATCATGATGGAGGGCGGCACGACTTTCCACTTCGTCACTGACGGTATCCATTCAGCTCTTGAACAGGCTAAGGCTACCGCTGGCGGCAAGGACGTGCGGGTCGGCGGCGGCGTCGCCACCATCCGGCAATATCTGCAGGAAAAACTGATCGACGAGATGCATCTGGCGATCGCGCCGGTGCTGCTCGGCTCGGGCGAGAACCTTTTCGCCGGCCTCGATATGCTCAAGCTGGGCTATATCTGCAGCGAGCAGGTGGCGACGCCGCTTGCCACGCACGTCACCATCAAGCGGGCGTAGTTACAGCTCTTTCTCCCCGTCACTATACGGGGAGAAATGCCCGGCAGGGCAATGAGGGGCGACGCCAGCCAGCCGAAGTATGGCGCCGAAAACGCTATCGAGGGCAATATAACGGCAGAATAGTCTTCTGCCAGCATGGAGAATTTTTTAGACTCAACCAACGCAGGCGCCGCCCCTCATCCGCTTGCCGGCACCTTCTCCCCGTATAGTGACGGGGAGAAGGGAGCGATCCATCAATACTTCTCCGGCACGTAGAGTTCGCGCGGCAGTACCTGGCGTTCGTATTCGGGGTTGAAGACGCGCTCCGGCAGCGTGATCTCCTCGTGCGGCACTTCCTCGTAAGGCAACTGCTTGAGCAGATGGTCGATGCAGTTCAGCCGCGCGCGCTTCTTGTCGTTGCCCTCGACGATGAACCAAGGCGCTTCCGGGATGTTGGTGCGGGCGAAGGTCTCTTCCTTGGCCTTGGTGTATTGCTCCCAGCGCACACGCGACTGCAGATCCATCGGCGACAGTTTCCACTGCTTCATTGGATCATGGATGCGCATCAGGAAGCGCATCTGCTGTTCCTCGTCGGTGATCGAGAACCAGTATTTGACCACGGTGATGCCCGAGCGGACCAGCATGCGCTCGAACTCCGGCACGTCGTGAAAGAATTCTTCGACCTGATCGGGCTGGGCAAAGCCCATCACCCGCTCGACGCCCGAGCGGTTGTACCATGAGCGGTCGAACAGCACGATCTCGCCGCCGGCCGGCAGATGCGGGACATAGCGCTGGAAATACCATTGCGACTTTTCGCGCTCGGTCGGCGCCGGCAGTGCCACGACGCGGCAGATGCGCGGATTGAGCCGCTGGGTGATGCGCTTGATGACACCGCCCTTGCCGGCCGAATCGCGTCCCTCGAAGATCACCACCAGCTTCTTCTTGTGGTAGGCGACCCAGGACTGCAGCTTGATCAATTCGGACTGCAGGGTGATGAGGTCGCGAAAATACTGCATGCGATCGATCGAAGGCGGATGCGAGTTCTTGTAGATCTTGGCGATCTCCATCGACAGCGCCGGCTCCGACATTTCGAGCTCATAGTCTTCGTCGAGCGTGTCGGCGAGCTCGGCTTCAAGCCAATCCCTGGCCGGAGAATTCTGTTTTAGCTCGGTCATTATCGGCTGCTCCACTTGCAAGCTCTGTCGATCCACGTCCGGCGCCCCAAACTCCGGCTTACAGCCCGGAACGGCAACGCCTGAGCCGACTTCAATATAGGCCTGCAATGACGGTTTTATTGCAGCCCGAGCGTGATCGCCGCCGCTGCCAATCCCGCCAGGCATGATCGATCCGGCGTCCTGGCATGGCGACAAGTCGCGCAAATTGTCCTACAAATAGCGGCCACATTCGGGCACCCTCCCCAGCCCCTTTCTCAACGCAATCGCGAGGATCGACATGGAATACCGCACCCTCGGCCGTTCCGGCCTGAAAGTTTCGACGCTGACCATGGGGACCATGACGTTCGGCGGCGCCGGCGCATTTTCGGCTGTCGGCAAGACCGATCTCGACGAGGCGCGCCGGATGATCGATCTCTGCATCGACGCCGGCATTAATGTCATCGACACCGCCAACGTCTATTCGAATGGCATTTCCGAAGAAATCATCGGCGAAGCGCTCGGCGGCAAGCGCAAGGGCGACGTGCTGATCGCCTCCAAGGCACGGATGCGGATCGGCAAAGGCCCGAATGATGAAGGCCTGTCACGCCATCACCTGATCCGCGAATGCGAGAAGAGCCTGAAGCGGCTCAGGACAGACGTCATCGACATCTATTTCCTGCACGAATGGGATGGCGTGACACCGCTGGAGGAAACCATCGGCGCGCTCGACACGCTGGTTGCCCAAGGCAAGATCCGCTATGTCGGCTGCTCCAATTATTCCGGCTGGCAGGTGATGAAGGCGCTCGGCATCAGCGACAGCCATCATCAGCCGCGCTTCGTCACGCAGCAAATCCATTACACGCTGGAAGCGCGTGAGTCGGAGTACGAGTTGCTGCCGATTTCCGTCGACCAGGGGTTGGGCGTCCTGGTCTGGAGCCCGCTTGCCGGCGGATTGCTGTCCGGCAAATACCGCCGCGACAGCCCCACCGCCCGCCAGCTTGCCGGCTGGTCCGAACCGCCGATCCGCGACGAGGACCGGCTGTGGCGGATCGTCGACGTGCTTGTCGAGATCGGCGCGCAGCGCGGCGTGTCGGCAGCGCAGGTGGCGCTGGCCTGGCTGCTTGGCCGGCCGGCCGTCAGTTCGCTGGTGATCGGCGGCAGGACGGAAACGCAGTTCCGGGACAACATCGCGGCGGCAAGCCTGATGCTCTCCGGCGAGGAGCGCGAGCGCCTCGACGCGGTCAGCAGGCCGCCCTTGCTCTATCCCTACTGGCACCAGCAGCTGACGGCAAAGGACCGTTTTGGTGCCGCCGATCTGGTGATTGACCGAAGCGGCATCTGATCGGCAAATCGATGGCGATAGATATTGGCCGCCGCAATGATGGATCTGACCCCTTCATTGCGACGCGCATCTTGCAAGCCTGGCCATCATCGACGCACTATCGCTTCAGCTGTTGTGTTTGACGGCTAATGCTCCTAGGCAGGACCAGAGCCGCAAGGCAGTGAAAAGGAGCCAATATGGCGCGACCACCAAACTACGATCAGGAACGCAAGGAACGCGACCGCCAGAAAGCGGCCAAGAAGGCCGAGAAGCTGGCAGCCAAGGTTGCAGCGCGGGAACGTTCGAAGCCCGAAGACGAGACTGAAGCCGAAACCGAAACGGCAAAGTGACGGCAAACGGCCCGCAGATGCGGGCCGTGCCTCAATCCAGATTGCCGCCCCAAATGTCGGCTTGTGTCAGGCGGGCGCCTTGTCGCTGACGAACACGTCCACTTCGCGTGCTGCCGCGATGAAGGCGCGCCTGGCGTTCATCGCCGGCTTGTCGCCGGCGAGTGCGTCATGGCAGGCCTGCAGGGCCGCGCGATGCTTGGGGCTGCGCTTGCCGGGCCAGCTGTTGAGGAGGTAGTCGGAAGCCTCACGCGCCGTGCGCAAGAGCTGAGTGCTTCCCGCCGCGACTGACTTCACAGTCACAGGTGTTTCAAATCGGTTGTTTTCCATGGCCGCTCCTTACGCCATCGGCGTCTGCGAAGCGAGGCGAAAGTGCGCATAGGTCCAGACGCCGCTTTGCGCCCCTTCATCCATTAAGCAGCAACGACGGCAAAGCCTCTGGCGCGAAGACCGCGCCGATCGTTGGCCAGCGACGTCACCAGCCGGTCGCGGCTGCCGACGATGTGGCCTGACAGCAGGCGCGCGGCTTCATCGGCGTCGCCAAGGCGTGCCGACGCCAGTATGGCGCGATGTTCAGCCCAGGCGCGGCTGAGGGCCGCTTCGTCGCGGACCTCCAGCCAGCGCGCCCGCGACAGGCGCGTCATGGCATCGCGCACCGCCCGGAACAGGAATTCATTGCCCGACAGACGAGCCAGCTCGATGTGAAAATCCATGCCGACGCGATGCCATTCCTCGCGCGGCGTGTCGTTGTCGCAGGACTCGAGCATCGCCTCGATGACATCGACGGCGCTCCGGTCCGCCAGGCCGCATGTCAGGCGAAGCGCCGCAACCTCGACCGCTTCCCTGTAGACGGCGATCTGCTCGAGTTCAGCCAGATTGATCGGCGACACCGTCCAGCCCCGTCCGTCCCTGCCGACCAGGCCCTCGGTCTCGAGCCGCAGAAGTGCTGCCCTGACAGGGGTTCGCGACGCGCCGAAGCGGCTCTCGATCCAGCGCTCCGTCAGCTTCTCGCCGGGACCGATCTCGAGGCCCAGGATCATTTGCCGAAGCTGTTTTTCGACGCTCTGCATCTGCGACATTGTCGTTTCCATTTTCTGATCGTTGCTGGCGATCGTCTTGCCGGCCGCCTTTTCCGATCACGTTTGAGACGGTCGCATTGACAGCGGTCAAGCTTGCGTCCATCAGGAACACCATCTTGGTATCCCAAATTGGTATCCGCAGCAAGCATCGATAAGAGTTGCTGGGACAGGACATATGACATGCAGCAGCAGAGCACGCCCCCGGCGACCGACAGCACCTACAACATCCACTGGCGGCGCAATCTGTTCGTGTGCGTTGCCGGATCGTTTTCGACGCTTGTCGCCATGACGCTGCTCTTGCCGTTCCTGCCGCTCTATATCGAGCAGCTCGGCGCCGAGGGCCACGCGGCGATCGTGCAATGGTCGGGGTTTGCCTATGGCGCGACGTTCTTCGCGGCGGCGCTGGTGGCGCCGCTCTGGGGACGTCTCGGCGACCGCTACGGCCGCAAGGTGATGCTGGTTCGCGCCAGCTTCGGCATGGCCATATGCATGTCGCTGACCGGCATGGTGCAGACGGTCTGGCAACTGGTGCTGCTGCGGCTGCTGATCGGGTTTGCCGGTGGCTATTCCTCGGGATCGACCATCCTCGTTGCCATGCAGACGCCGAAGGAACGCTCCGGCTGGGCGCTGGGCCTGCTGTCGGCCGGCATCACGGGTGGGGCTCTGGTCGGCCCACTGGTGGGCGGCGCCCTGCCGCCGCTGATCGGCATCCGCGCCACCTTTCTCCTCTCCGGCGGCGTCATCTTCCTGGCGTTCCTGGCAACCACGTTTCTGATCAAGGAGAATCCCCGGCCGAAAACAGCAGACGCCGCGTCGAAGCAGAAGCAGAAAGGCGGCTGGGCACAAATCCCCGACAAGCGGCCTGTCGTCGCCATGCTGGCGACCGGCATGCTGTTGAGCTTCGCCACCATGTCGATCGAGCCGATCATCACCGTCTATGTGCAGCAACTCATCGAGGACCAGAGCCGCGTCACGCTGATATCAGGCGTCGTCATGTCGGCGGCGGCCCTTGGCGCCATCCTGTCGGCTTCGCGCCTCGGCAAGCTCGCCGACCGCGTCGGCCACTGGAACGTCATCATCGGCGCGCTTGCCGTCTCGGCACTGCTGCTGATCCCGCAGGCCTTCGTCACGCAAAGCTGGCAACTCATCGGCCTGCGTTTCCTGATGGGCCTGGCGCTGGGCGGGCTCTTGCCCTGCATCACCAGCGTGATCCGCCACAATGTTCCCTATGGGGTCGGCGGCAATGTGCTCGGGTTGTCGATTTCCGCCCAGTATGTCGGGCAGGTCGCCGGTCCCCTGCTCGGCGGCTTTGCCGGTGGCCATTTCGGCATGCGCTCGGTGTTTCTGGGTACATCCGTCTTGATGGCCGGGGGCGCGGTGTATAACTGGCTCGCACAGTCGCGCCGCGAACAGGACATGCTCGCCAAAGCCGGCAAGTCCTGACGGGATTGGGCATCGCCTGATATTACGGAGCTATGGACATGAGCACGGCCGAACGACCTTCCGACAACAGCGGCCGTATCCTCGTCCTGGCCGGCGGCCTGTGCGGCGCCGCCGGCGTGGCGCTGTCGGCCGCGGCAGCGCATCTGGGCGGCGCCTTCGTCGGCACCGCCGCATCCTTCCTGCTGATGCATGCGCCGGTCTTCCTCGCCGCCGGATTGCTTGGGGCGAACCGGATGCTGCACATCGGCAGCCTGATCCTGCTGGTTGGGCTTCTGCTGTTCTGCGGCGATCTGCTGGCCCGCGATTTCATCGGGTCGCGGCTGTTCCCGCTGTCGGCGCCGATCGGCGGCACGCTACTCATTACCGGCTGGCTAGCGATCGCCGCCTCGGCGCTGGGGCGGCCACGTTCCTGACGCCTTTGAGCGCCCTGCCCCGATAACAGACCTCCGCCAATCAAACGTCGTTTGTAGTGCCGTTAGTCCTGCCGGTCTCGGGCTGGATGAGCAATTCACGATTGCGCCGCCGCAGCCTTCCCAACCGACGCCGCTCCGGCCGTTCGGAAGCCGGCGCGATGCCCCAGTAGTTGCGGTAGATGTCTTCGAACAGATAGCTGACGGGATGCATGATGTGCGCTCCTTTTAGTCCTTGAATCGATCCAATCGACAGGCGCGAAAAACCGACCCCGATCAGCTCCGCTTGCGCTCCACAAGGAACCGCAACTCGTGAACCCATGGGCTGGCTTTGCCACGGCGCTTCTGCGTCGTGGTGTTCGACGAGATGCTCCAGTCGTTGCGGTAAATATCTTCGAAGAGAAAATTGACGGGATGCATGGCACAACTCCCCTAAATATGTTGAATCGATCCAATTTAGAGAACCGCCGTTCGCTTGGATCGATTCAAACATACGCCTTGCCGAGACTGTGATCAAGTCAAAATTTGAACCGATCCAACGAAAGTGTTAGATGGAAGGAATTCAGGAGACGAAGATGGCGCCATTGACCTCTGCAAAGACAAGACCGGTCCGTCTGGCGGACATTGCCAAGGCGGCCGGCGTGTCGCACGGCACCGCGTCCAACGTGTTCGCCCGGCCGGACATCGTGCGCGAGGAGGTCCGCGAGCGGGTCAAGGCGGCAGCCGAGGCCATGGGATATGGCGGACCGGATCCCAAGGGCCGGCTGCTGCGCGCCGGCAAGGTCAATGCCATCGGTGTCGCGACCGCGGAACCCCTCTCCTATTTCTTCGACGACCCCTTTGCCCGGGTGATGATGGCCAGCATCTCGCAGGCCTGCGACGCGACCGGTGCGGGGATTTCGCTGGTCTCCGCAGCCAATAACGAACAGCTTGCCTGGAACATCCAAAGTGCGTTGGTCGACGGTTTCATCGTCTTTTGCGTCGATGGCGGTTCAAGGCTGGTCGAACTGGCGCGTGAACGCAAACTCCCTTTTGTTGCGCTCGATCTCGATTCGGACGACGACGACGCCGTCGCGGCGATCGGCGTCGACAACATCGCCGGGGCTGGCCTGGCCGCCCGCCACCTGACCGAACTCGGACATCGCCGCTTTGCCGTGCTTACCCTGCCCTGTGCCGACGCAGGCTTCGGCCCTACCACAAGGGAGCAGGTGGAAATGGCCCTCTACTCCGCTACGCGCGACCGCTTGCGTGGCTATTTCGCTGAACTCTCCCGGGTCGGCGTCGACGTCTCGCGGGTGCCTATCTACGAAACCGTCAATGACGAGAAGAGCGTTTGGGCCGGCCTCGACCATATTTTCGCCGGTGCCGAGACGCCGACAGCCATTCTGGCGATGTCCGACAGGATGGCGCTCCATGCGCTGGACTGGCTGCGGCAGCACGACATTGCGGTGCCGGGCGATGTTTCGGTCGTCGGCTTCGACGGTGTTCCGGAGGGGGCGGTTTCCAAGCCGCCGCTGACCACGATCGTCCAGCCGATCGCCGAGATGGGCCGCCTTGCCGTCAAGGCGATCCTTGAAAATGACGGTTCGTTCAGCCGGCAATCGCTGCCGGTCCAACTCGTGGTGCGAGCCTCATCCGGCCCCTCGCCCGCCTGAGCTCAACGGCCCATTCTTGTCGCCATGGCCGGCATCGCGAAGGATGCAGCATGGACGGGCGGTGCGGCGTTGTGAGCCGGCCTGCTTTTGCCGGACCAGCCAAGGCCCGATAGCCATTCGAGATAGTAGGCGAGCGCGAACTGCATGACGATGCCGGCCGATATCAACAGGCTGTCATAGGCAAATCCGCCCGGATTGATCAGCTTCAGCACTTGCGCCGCCATTGCAAGCACCGTGCCGGCAATGAAAACCGGCAGCGATCGTTTGCCCAATATGACAAGCGGATGATCGCGTCCGGTGCGAAACAGGTTCGAGACCGCCGGGAATGCCACGATCAGGTAGCTCACCGCCAATATATGCAGCAGCCTCGGCAGCGACAGGAACGTCTTGTCGAAGCCGGTCAGCACCGGAGGCAGGCCAAACCAGGAGATATGCCCCCAAAGCGGGCTGTGCACCCAGACCAGTGCCACAGCGGTGTAGGCCAAGGCCGCGCCAACCAGCCAGCGATTGACCGGGATGGTACCGCCGCGACGCACATGCAGCGTGCCTGCCAAGCCGATGTTGAAAAGGAACTGCCACGACAGCGGGTTGAGAAACCAGAAGCCGGGCTCGGGATAGTTGGGCGGAGCAATTTGATAAACCCCCGCGACCAGCCACAGGGCGCCGGAGGCGACCAGTGCCAAGACCGGCCGATAGCTGACAATGAGCAGGAACACCGGCGTCAGCAAGAGCAGCACCGCATAGACGGGCAGTATGTTGTTGTAGCCGAGTTGGTGGCCGAGCGTCACGATGCCGATCAGCACCTGCGGCGTATTCTTGATCAACGGCTCGATGTTGATCATCGTCAAAAGCTCCGGCCGCCTGGCAAACACCGCCGCGGCGCAGAACATGGCCATCACCACCATGGTGGTGACGATGTGGGTGGCATAAAGCACACCGGCGCGGCGCAACATCTTCAGGGTTGCCAGCAGCCGGTTTCCGGGCTCGAATTTCCTGCCATAGGCGAGCGCGACCGAAATGCCGGAGATCAGCACGAAGACTTCCGCCGCATCGGAAAAGCCGAAATTCTTGTAGGTCAGATACTCGAAGGCGGTACCTGGCACATGGTCGACATAGATGGTCAGCAAAGCGAGAGCACGGAGCACGTCTATGCGCGTGTCGCGCTCAGTGCGATCGGGGACACGCTTATCGCGGTCCGAGACACGCGAATCGCGGTCTGGGACACGCGAATCGCGGTCCGGGGAAATCTGGGTGGTCATCGACAAAAAGGCCTCAAAGCTGGTTGTTCATGCCGGGCAATGCGCCCCCCGGCGCACCGCTTCGATTCCTCCCGAAGGAATGTTATCGGCGGAGAAACGGACTGTAATGCGCCCGGTTCAATCAACTTTCGCGGAGCTTGAAAATATTGCGTTTTGAAGCCGGCAAATTGAGCGAAACCTCATATAATCAAGAGGATGCGCGATGATCGAAGAGACCTCACAAGATGGTGCGCTGCGGCGTGATCTGGCCTTCAGCTACCGGCTTTACAGCCCGGCGGATTCAACCGGCGAATGTCTCTTCCTGCTGCATGGATCGGGTGTCGACGAGACGACATTGGTGCCGCTGGCACGAGAGATCGCACCGCGGGCCAAGCTGATCGCGGTGCGTGGCCGCATTGTCCAGGAGGATGGTTTCCGCTGGTTCGCGCGCATCACGCCGACACGCTTCGAACAGCACAGCATCCGCACCGAAACCGATGCCTTTGCGGGCTTCGTCGCCGACGCGGCCACACGCCACCATCTCGATCTCTCACGCGCGACGTTCCTCGGCTATTCGAACGGCGCCAATCTGGTTTCAAGCCTGATGCTGCTGCATCCGGGCCTTGTCGAACGCGCTGCATTGCTGCGGCCGATGCCGGTGCTCGATCACGTGCCGGCGACGGATTTGTCAAAGGTGCGCGTGCTGATGATCGCCGGCGCCGCGGATCTCACCTATTCGCCCTTCGCCCCTGCTCTGGTGACATTGCTCAGCCAGCATGGCGCCGAGATCGACGCCCGGATTGTCCCATCAGGTCATGAATTCGGCAGCGCCGACGCCGCAATCGTCAGGCAATGGCTGCGGGGATCGGCGGCGTTGGCGACGGCAGGCTGACAGGCTCGCCGGCATGACCAGCCTGCCTACCCTCGTCCCATCCGGTTCCAGGCATCCAGTCCGGCGATCTTGTAGGCTTCGGCGAGCGTCGGATAGTTGAAGGTGTTGTTGACGAAGAAGTCGACGGTGCCGCCGAGATTGATCACCGCCTGGCCGATGTGGATGAGTTCGGTGGCGCCCTCGCCGATGATGTGCGCGCCGAGCAGACGGCGCGTTTCGACCGAGAACAACAGTTTCAGGAAACCGGTGTTGACGCCCATGATGTGGCCGCGCGAGGTTTCGCGAAAGCGCGCCACGCCGATCTCATAAGCCGCACCGCTCTCACGCACCTGTTCCTCGGACTGGCCGACCGTCGAGATTTCCGGCACCGCGTAGATGCCATAGGGAAAGGTCTCCGGTGGTGGCGGCAACGGCACGCCGAAGGCATGGCAGGCCGCCACTCTGCCCTGCTCCATCGAAGTCGAGGCCAGGCTCGGAAAGCCGATGACGTCGCCGGCGGCGTAGATGTTGGGCACGCTGGTCTGGAACGTATGCGGGTCGACCTTGATACGCCCTCTGGAGTCGGCATCGATGCCGACGACATCCAGGCCCAGGTTGCCGACATTGCCGGTGCGGCCGGCGGCGTAGAGCACGACCTCTGAACGAATGGTGCGGCCATCGGCCAGTTCCACTTCGGCGGCGTCCGGCTTGGAGCGGATTTCCTTCACCGCGCTGCCCAGCCGGATGGTCATGCCGCGATCGCGCATCTGGTGGATGAAATCGTCGACGATCTCGCGGTCGACGAAATCTAGGATGGAGTTCCGCGGCTCGACCAAGGTTACCGGCACGTCGAGCGCGGAAAAGATCGTTGCATATTCGACCCCGATGACGCCGGCGCCGATCACCGTCAGCGTGCGCGGCAAGCGGTCGAGTTCCAGCATCTCGTCGCTGTCGAAGATTCGGGTCTTGTCGAAAGGCACATCGCGCGGCCGGTGCGGCCTGGTGCCGACCGCGATCAGCGCATTGGCAAAACCGACCTCGCTGTAATCGCCGGTGTCGGTGGTCAGGCTGACCTTGTTGGGGCCAAGGAATTTCACCGCAGCCCGGGCGCTCTTGACCGTGTTGCGCATGAACTGGTGCTGCAGCACCTCGACCTCATGGTCGAGCGTCTTGTGCAGGCGCTCGACCAGATCGCCGACCGAGATATCCTGCTTGACCCGGTAGCCGCGCCCGTAGAAGCCGCGCTCACGCCAACCCGAAAGGTTGAGCACCGTTTCGCGCAGCGTTTTCGACGGGATGGTGCCGGTATGCACCGAGACACCGCCCAGACGCCGGCCGCGATCGACCACCAGCACCGATTTGCCGAGCTTGGCCGACTGCACCGCGGCCCGGCGACCGGAAGGGCCGCTGCCGATGACCAGCATGTCGTAGTCCATATTGCCCCGTCCCCTGCCATGTGCGCTTTTGCTGCGCCGCAGCAAGCTAATGCTATCCGCGCCGCAAATTCAACCGGTTCAGATTGCGCCTAGCGCCTTGAAGGCCGGCGCACCGCAAGAAGCCCGATCTTGATTCCGCCACAGGCCTTCACCATTTCATGGCTGAACGGTCCGCACCCTATGTCGGACCTTGTTACGAGGAAATGACATGAACGCGCGCGTTCTCGACGGCGAAATCATCACCAGCAGGCTCGGCGATGTCAGGGCCTATGACGGCGTGCGCACGAAGCGCATCCTGGCTTTCGTGATCGACTATGTCATCGTCGCGCTGCTTACCATTCCGTTTGCCATTCTGGTGTTCTTCCTCGGGCTTTTGACCCTCGGGCTTGGCTGGATGCTGTTCGGTATCCTGTTGCCGACTGTGGCCATCCTCTACATCTGGAACACGCTGGGCAGCACCGACCAGGCCACCACGGGCATGAAGATGGTGGGCATCCGCCTCGACCGGCTCGACGGGAGGCCGATCGACGGCCTCACCGCGGTCGTCCATTCGGTGCTGTTCTGGGCCGGCAATGTCATCCTGTCGCCGCTCGTCCTGCTGGTGACGCTGTTTTCCGACCGCAAGCGCACCTTGCACGATCTTTTGCTTGGCACGGTCGTCAGCCGCACGGACCGCTGAAACGGCCCTCTGAAGAGCAGTCGCAACCGATTGAGCACAAATGTGAAGGCGTCGAGTCGACCACGCTCACATAATCCTGTTGAATTTTTCGCCGTCCGCGCCAAAGGTAGAGCGATTCGAAGGAGTGTTTCCAAGGCTCGATGACGCAGCATCCGACCCAGTCGCCGCAGTTCTTCCTGACCGCGCCGTCGCCGTGCCCCTATCTCGACGGCCAGTTCGAGCGCAAGGTGTTCACGCACCTGGTTGGCGACAAGGCGGCGGAGATGAACGACCTCTTGACCCAAGGCGGCTTCCGGCGCTCGCAGAACATCGCCTACAGGCCGGCCTGCGAGACCTGCCGCGCCTGCGTTTCGGTACGCATCCTCGCCCAGGAATTCGTCGCCAGCCGCAACATGAAGCGCGTGCTGCAGCACAATTCCGATCTCGTCGGCCACATGCACAATGCCGAGCCTTCGACCGAACAATATTCCCTGTTCCGCAGCTATCTCGATGCCCGCCACCGCCGTGGCGGCATGTCCGATATGACGGTGCTCGACTATGCGATGATGGTCGAGGATACCCATGTCGACACCAAGGTGATCGAGTATCGGCGGCGTGGACCAGACACGTTCATCACCGGCAAGGGACAGGGCGAGCTGATCGCGGTGGCGCTCACCGACAAGATGGCCGACGGCCTGTCGATGGTCTATTCCTACTTCAATCCCGATTTCGAGGAACGGTCGCTCGGCACGTTCATGATCCTCGACCACATCGCCCGCGCCAGGGCGATGGGCCTGCCCCATGTCTATCTCGGCTACTGGGTCAACGGCTCGCGCAAGATGAATTATAAGATGCGCTTCATGCCGCAGGAGCATCTCGGCCCGAAGGGCTGGGAGCGCTACACCAACGAAGCGGTCGCGCGCTGATTACTCTTTCCCAAGTCCGGGCTTAAACATTTTCAATCGAGACGATGCTGGTCTTTCCGCTGATTGGCGGAGAGCGTGCGATTGCGCCGGTCCGCCATCCTCTCCCGAATTCATTGTGAAAGTCGCTGCATGTCGTCTCACGATACTCACACCAAAGGACTTCTGCTCACCGCATTTGGCGGGCTGACGCTGACCGTGGACATCCCGCTGATCCGGCTCGCCCACGGCGAGGCGTGGACAATCTTGCTGCTGCGCACCGGCTGCACCTTGGCCGCGGCACTGATCATGTGGACCATCTGGCGCTCGTTCAGCAAGGATGCGCCGCAGCTGATACCTGGCTGGTCGGGCCTGATCGTTGCCGCGATCTACGGGCTCGGCGCGATTGCGTTCATCACAGGCGTCTACAACACCTCGACCGCCAACCTGGTGTTCATCCTGGCCTTCACAACCATGTTCGCCGCGCTGCTTTCATGGGTGTTCCTGAAGGAGCGGCCGCGGCCGCTGACCTTTGCGGCATTGGCCATGATGATTGTCGGCGTCGTCATCATCGTCGGCGATTCCGTCGGCACCGGATATCTGTTCGGCGACCTGATGGCGTTGTGTTCGGCCTTCCTGATCGCCTGCGCCATCACCATCTCGCGCGCCAGCGGCAAGGATATGGGCTTTACCTCACTGATCGGCGTCGTCCTGCCTTTCGGGCTGGCGGCGTTCATGGTTTCCAAGACCGGCTTTCAGGTCGAGGCGCCCTGGTGGATCATCCTCAACGGCGCCGTCATCATGCCGATAGCGTTCTTCTGCCTTGCCGCCGGGCCGAAATACATTTCGGGCCCTGAAGTGGCGATGTTCTACCTGCTCGAAACCGTGCTGGCGCCGGTCTGGGTGTGGATGATCTTTGCCGAAACACCGACGCGCGACAGCCTGATCGGCGGCGCGATCCTGATCGTCACCCTGATTGCGCATTCGCTGTGGCAGCTTCACGAAGGACGCAAGCGGCGTGGCGACCTTGCGGTGCAACATCCGGTCTAAGGCGCGTTGAGATCAGGCGCTGGCCTTCTTCGCCACGTCAGGTTCCGGCAAGGCTTCTATTTGCAGGCCGGCTTCGATTTCGGCTGGCGAGCCGGGGGCGATTTCGTCGGCCAGTTCCACCTCGCGAAGCCATTCGCGCCAGATTGCGACCAGCAGGGCCATCAGCACCGGGCCGATGAACAGACCGAGAAACCCCATGGTCTTGACGCCGCCGATGAGGCCGAAAAACGTCGGCAGGAAGGGCAGTTTTATCGGCCCGCCGACCAGCTTCGGGCGCAGTGTCTTGTCGACGATGAACAGTTCGACCGCACCCCAGAGGAACAGTGCCAGCCCGGCCATCGGCGAGCCGCTGGCGGCCAGATAGATCGAGACCAGCGTGAACGACAGTGGCGCACCGCCAGGGATCAGCGCCATGACGCCGGTCAAGGCGCCAAGCGTGACCGGCGACGGCACGCCGGCCAGCCAGTAGGCGATGCCCAGCACCAGGCCTTCGCCGATGGCGATCACGGTCATGCCGGTCACGGTCGACGAGATCGTCGCGGGCACGACGCGCGAAATCCGTTCCCATCTGGTCGGCAGGATGCGTTCGCCGAGACGGTCGACCTGGCCGGCAAAATGCTCGCCGTCGCGATAGGCGAAGAACAACGCGATCATCATGAACAACAATGTCAGGAGCAAGCCGAAAGCGCTGCCGCCGGCGGCCAGCACACCGCGATAGATGCTGCCGATGTTGGCGCCGCTGACCAGCTGGATCAGTTCACCAATGCCGCCTGGATGGCCGAAATTGGTCGTCCATTGCTCGTTCAGCCACTCGCCCACGACAGGCATGGTGGCGATCCAGTGCGGTGTCACCGCGCCATGACGGTTGGTCTCGATCGCCCAGGCGACCCATTCGCGGACCTCGTTGATCGCATAGGTGCCGGCGAGCGCGATCGGGATCACCAGGAAGGCGAGGATGAAGAGGATGGCTAAGGTCGCGGCGATGGTGCGGTTGCCACTGACCGCGACAAGCAGGCGGCGGTAAAGCGGCCAGCTTGCGAAAGCGATGACGAGCGCCGCCAGCACCGGAAACAGGAAGCCGTGGAAGAAATAAACGCCGGCGGCGACGATCAGCACCAGCAGCCAGCGCGCCGCCGACAGCGGCGGGATGACGGCGGACCTGAGCGGCGTCGACAGGCCGAACAGGCGTTGCTGCCGTTCCGGTTTCTGGATTTTTGCTTCCTTCAAACGCCTGGCTCTCCCAAACACCCCTCCTGTCTATGCACTGATATAGTGCAGCAATCGTGACGATAGTCCAAATGATTGGGGATCTCCCCCCTCGAGGGGGAGATGGCCGGCAGGCCAGAGGGGGTCGCCGCGCGTGAAGCGCTAACCTCCTCTGTTCGCAAAGCAGGAGGTCGCGTCCAGTCGTGCCGACCCCCTCTGTCGCCTTTGGCGACATCTCCCCCTCAAGGGGGGAGATTAGCAGCGCTACCCAAATTTCCCCGTCCTCGGGAATCCCTTCGGCACCATCCGTCCGGCCGACGCGCGGGCACCGATCCACTCGGCCAGTTCCTCGCGCGACCTTGTGAAGGTGCGGTCGGCCGAATCCTGCCAGGAGAGGCCGGTCTCCAGCGTGAACGGCTTGAGATCGAGAAGGCCGCCATCCTTGTATTTCTGCAGCCGCACGCCCTTGCCGCGGCCCATCTCCGGAATCTCGGCGAGCGCGAACACCAGCATCTTGCGATTCTCGCCGACGATGGCGAGATGGTCGCCGGTGACCGGGATGCAGCGCTTGGCTTCGTCCGGCGCCTTGACGTTCATCACCTGCTTGCCCTTGCGGGTGTTGGCGACGACCTCCTCCTCCGGCACGATAAAACCGTTGGCGTCGTGCGAGGCCAGCAGCAGCTTGCGCTTCGGGTCGTGGACGAAGGCGGTGACGATGTCCTGGTCATTGTCCATATCGACGATGATGCGGATCGGCTCGCCATGGCCGCGCCCGCCAGGCAGCCGGTCGGCGCCGATGGTGTAGAATTTGCCGCCGGTGGTGAAGACCAGCACCTTGTCGGTGGTCTGGGCATGGAAGGCGAGCTTGAGGCTGTCGCCCTCCTTGAAGGTCAGCGTCGAGAGATCGGCCAGATGCCCCTTCATCGCCCGCAGCCAGCCCTTTTCCGACACGACGACCGTGACCGGCTCGCGCTCGATCATGGCGTGTGCGATGTCGGTCAGATCATGCTCGGGCGCGTCGGCGAACTGGGTGCGGCGCTTGCCGAGTTCGGTCTCCGGACCGAACTTGTCGCGGATGTTGGTGACTTCCCATTTGATCGTCGCCCACTGCTTCTCGTTCGAAGCAAGCAGTGCCTCGATCTGCTTCTTCTCCGCGCTCAGGCCATCGAATTCCTTGCGGATCTCGAATTCTTCAAGCTTGCGCAAAGCGCGCAGCCGCATGTTGAGGATGGCTTCGGCCTGGGTGTCGGTGAGCGACCAGCGGGCCATCATCACCTGCTTTGGCTCATCCTCCTCGCGGATGATCCTGATCACCTCGTCGATGTTGAGGTAGGCGATCAAATAGCCGGCAAGTATCTCCAGCCGTCTTTCGATCTCGCCAAGCCGATGTTTCGAGCGGCGGATCAAGACCTCGCGGCGGTGCTCGAGCCATTCCTGCAGCACGCCCTTCAGCGACAGCACGTTGGGCACCTTGCCGCGCGACAGCACATTCATGTTGAGCGGGAAGCGGCTTTCGAGTTCGGTCAGCTTGAACAGCGATTCCATCAGAATGCCGGGATCGACCGAACGGCTCTTCGGCACCAGCACGACGCGGACGTCCTCGGCGCTTTCGTCCCTGATGTCCTCGAGCAGCGGCAGCTTGCGCGCCATCAGCAGTTCGGCGATCTTCTCGATCAGCCGCGCCTTCTGCACGCCGTAGGGTATTTCGGTGACGACGATGCTCCAGGTGCCCCTGCCCTGGTCCTCCTGGAACCACTTCGAGCGCACGCGAAAGCCACCGCGGCCGGTTTGATAGGCTTCGAGGATCGAGGCGCGGCTGTCGACGATGATGCCGCCGGTCGGGAAATCCGGCCCCTGGACAAACTCCATCAGCTTCGCCACCGGCGCGTCCCGGTTTTCGATCAGGTGAAGTGCGGCATCGCAAAGCTCGGCGGCGTTGTGGGGGGGGATCGATGTCGCCATGCCCACCGCGATGCCGGACGAGCCGTTGGCCAGCAGATTCGGAAAGGCGCCGGGCAAAACCACCGGCTCCTCGTCTTCTTCATTGTAGGTCGGCCGATAATCGACGGCATCCTCGGTGATGCCGGACAACAGTTCGGTCGCCACATCGGTCATGCGCGCTTCGGTGTAGCGCATGGCGGCGGCGTTATCACCGTCGATGTTGCCGAAATTGCCCTGCCCGTCGACCAGGGGATAGCGCATCGAAAAATCCTGCGCCAACCGCACCAGCGCGTCATAGATCGACTGGTCGCCATGCGGGTGGAACTTGCCCATCACCTCGCCGACGATGCGGGCGCATTTGGCAAAGCCCTGGTCGGGGTTAAGCCGCAGCAGACGCATGGCGTGCATGATGCGGCGATGGACCGGCTTCAGTCCGTCGCGCACATCGGGCAGTGCCCGGTGCATGATGGTCGACAGCGCATAGGCCAGATAGCGCTCTTCCAGCGCCTTCTTCAGATCGACCGGTTCGATATGATCGCCACCGCCATTTTCAGGCGGCAAAAGCCTTTTTCCCATGGGCTCGGACTAGCTGAGCGGGTGATTCGCGGCAATAGCCCGACAGAGATACCGGCCCTTCTGCAACATGAAACCGCACCCCGGGGGATGTCGGCCAACATCAGCCTGTTACATGCGGGTTCTATGGCCAAGCGCGACGATATCCGGCTATCGGCTCTTCATGACAAATTCACCGGTTTGCGCAAAGACGGTGGGATCGGGTTTGCCTTTCATCGCGATTTTTGACCAATGTGCCGGGACACGCCTTTTTCCGGTCCAGTTCGTCACGGAATGGTGATGGCGCAAATAATTGAAAAACAATTTCAGGACACTCTCAGGGACCTTGCGATGACAATCAAACGCTCAACTCTTAGGAAATTGGCCCTTTCGACCTTCTTGCTCACGCTGCCGCTGAATGCGGCCCTCGCACAGGATACGGCAGTGGCCGACCGGCTGAAGGCCGCGCTTGTCGCACAAGGTGTCGACATCACCTGGACCGGCGTGACCGGCGACAACACCAGCATGGTGCTGCAGGGCGTTGCCATCAAACCGGCGGCGGAGAAGGAAGCGCTTCCCATCGGCGACGTCAAACTCGAAGGTGTGACCGAGGCAAATGGCGGCTATGACATCGCCACCGTATCGACGGCTGCCTTCACACACAGCAAGGACGGCGTCACCCTCGACCTCAGCCCCTTCGTCATCCATGACATGACAGTTCCGGCCGACGGCGCCACCGGCCCGCTCGGCTCGCTGATGATGTACAAGTCAGCCGAACTCTCGAACATGACCGTCAAGGTCGCCGACAAGACCGCCTTCTCGATGGATGGACTTGCCATCGAGATCACGCCGCCGGCGGACGGCAAGGCGATGGAATTCACCGCCACCACGGAGAAATTCAACGCCGACCTGACGCTGGTGGACGATCCGAAGTCCAAGGAAGTCATCAACGCGCTCGGCTACCAGAACATCGCGGGCAATCTCGAAATGGCCGGCACCTGGCAGCCCACGGACGGCAAGATGGAACTGTCGAAATACGACATCTCGGTCGAGAATGCCGGCACGCTCGGCATGACCTTCAATCTCGGCGGCTACACGCTGGACTTTATCAAGTCGCTGCAGGAAATGCAGAAGAAGATGGCTGCACAGCCTGAAGGCGCCGACAATTCGGCGCAAGGCATGGCCATGCTCGGCCTGTTGCAGCAGCTTTCGTTCAACAGCGCCTCGATCCGCTTCGACGACGATTCGCTGACCAACAAGGTTCTGGACTATGTCGGCAAGCAGCAAGGCATGTCCGGCAAGGACATCGCCAACCAAGCCAAGGCGATCGTGCCGTTCGGCATGGCGCAGCTCAACAATCCGGAACTGACGGCGCAGGTTACGGCCGCGGTCAGCAAATTCCTCGACGATCCGAAGAGCCTCGAAATCTCGGCCGAGCCGCCGGCATCGGTGCCGTTCGCACTGATCATGGCGGGCGCCATGTCCAACCCGCTTGACCTGCCGAAGACGCTCGGCGTCACCGTCAAGGCCAACGAAGACTGATCGAAGTAGTTCCCTTCTCCCCGTCACTATACGGGGAGAAGGTGCCGGCAGGCGGATGAGGGGCAGCGCCGACGCCTACAAATTGCAATTCATGCCGAACCGATTGCCTGTCAGAAGGCGTCAGCTGCAACGGCCGTTCGCCAATTGCCCGCATCCGCGCTGCCCCTCATTGTCCTGCCGGACATTTCTCCCCGTATAGAGACGGGGAGAAAGGGCAGTTGCAACGCCGCCGTCAGTCCTTCTTGGGCACGGCAACGCGCAGCGCCAGGTCGCGAAGCTGCTGCGGGCTCGCTTCCGACGGTGCGTTCATCAACAGATCGTAGGCCTGCTGGTTCATCGGGAACATGGTGATCTCACGCAGGTTCTTGGCGCCGAGCAGCAGCATGACGACGCGGTCGACACCGGCGGCCATGCCGCCATGCGGCGGCGCGCCATACTGGAAGGCGCGGTAGAGGCCGCCAAAGCGCTCCTCGACCGTGGCGCGATCCAGCCCGACCGTCTCGAATGCCTTGACCATGGTTTCGGGCAGATGGTTGCGGATACCGCCGCTGGCGATCTCGAAGCCGTTGCAGACCATATCGTACTGGAACGCCTTGATGCCGAGCAGGTCCTCGCCATTCAGCGCATCGATGCCACCTTGCGGCATCGAGAACGGGTTGTGGGCGAAGTCGATCTTCTTCTCTTCCTCGTTCCACTCGAAGAACGGGAAGTCGACGATCCAGCACAGTTCGAAACGCTCGCGGTCGACAAGGTTCAGCTCCTCGCCGGCACGGGTGCGCGCAGCCCCCGCGAAGGAGACGAACTTCTTCGGATCCCCGGCGACAAAAAAGGCCGCATCGCCGTCGGCAAGGCCGAGTTGAAGGCGGATCGCCTCTGTGCGCTCCTCGCCGATGTTCTTGGCGAGTGGGCCGGCGCCTTCGAGCTTGTCACCCTCCTTGCGCCAGAAGATATAACCCAGCCCCGGCTGGCCCTCGCCCTGCGCCCAGGAATTCATGCGGTCGCAGAAGGCGCGGCTGCCGCCGGTCTTTGCCGGAATGCCCCACACCTCGGCCTTCGGATCGTTGGCCAGGATGTTGGCGAACACCTTGAAGCCGGAATCGCGAAAATGGTCGGAAACGGCCTGCATTTCGATCGGGTTGCGCAGGTCCGGCTTGTCGGAACCGTATTTGCGCATGGCCACATCATAGGGGATGCGCTGGAAATTCTGCGTCACCGGCTTGCCGTTGGCGAAGGTCTCGAAGACCCCGCGCATGACAGGTTCCATGGTCGAAAGCACGTCGTCCTGCTCGACGAAGCTCATTTCAAGGTCGAGCTGGTAGAACTCACCAGGGAGACGATCGGCGCGCGGGTCCTCGTCGCGGAAGCAGGGCGCGATCTGGAAGTAGCGGTCGAAGCCCGACACCATGATCAGCTGCTTGTACTGCTGCGGCGCCTGCGGCAGCGCGTAGAAGGTGCCGGGATGGATGCGCGACGGCACCAGGAAGTCGCGCGCGCCCTCGGGCGACGACGCGGTGAGGATCGGCGTCGAGAATTCGGTGAAGCCGACCTCGCCCATGCGCTTGCGCATTTCCGCGATGATTTTTGTACGCGCAATGATGTTCTTGTGCAGCGTCTCGCGGCGCAGATCGAGGAAGCGGTATTTCAGCCTGATATCCTCGGGATAGTCAGGCTCGCCGAACACCGGCAGCGGCAATTCCTTGGCGGCCGACAGCACCTCGATCTCGCGGGCGAAGATCTCGATCTCGCCGGTCGGCAAATTGGCGTTGGCGGTCTCGGGCAAACGCGCCTTGACCTCGCCGTCGACCCGAATGACCCACTCGCCGCGCACGGTTTCGGCGACCTTGAAGGCAGGAGAATCCGGATCAGCGACGATCTGGGTCAGGCCATAATTGTCGCGCAGGTCGATGAAGAGAAGGCCGCCATGATCGCGCACGCGATGCACCCAGCCCGACAGGCGAACGGTCGAGCCGACGTCGCTCTTCCTCAACTGGGCACAGGTATGGCTGCGGTAACGGTGCATTGTCATTGGTAAGGTCCGGGGTGCTGGGTTGCAGGCCGAAGCATCCGGCCTGAAAATTTGCGCGAAAAGCGCATGGGAGGCCGGATTTGTCAAGGCAACAGCCCGGGTTGGTATCTCGGCCCCGCTTTCCCAGGCGACCTATGAGCCCAGTGCCGATAGGCGAAGACGCTGAGCAAGGTGATCGACGACCAATGCAGCGCTGGCGGACGACGTTGCGGCACGATGAAGGCGAATCTCCGCCCCCGGCAGCGGCGGTACATGCCGGCCGGGATGGACATCTCGCAGGCCTGGCGCAAGCATGCTGCCTTTAACCACGGTGACCGCCAGGCCCTGTTCGACAATTGCCTCCGTGGCTGAGAGGCTCGGGCTGACATAGGCCAACCGCCATGGCCGGCCTGCCTTGTTGAGCGCCTCAATGGCCCAGGAACGAAACAGGCAATCGGGGCTCGACAGAGCGACGGGCAGCGGATCGAGTTCCTCGACGGCCCGCGTCGCCGCCGCCGCCCAAATCGCCCTTTCGCGGCATATCAAATCCCCCTCGGTTGTGCCTTCCGGGTGCATGGCGATGACGGCGTCGAACGACGACCCAAGCCGTTTCAGGAGCCGGGTGGTGAGACCAATCTCCATTTCGACCTGCACCAACGGAAATCGCTCGGCGATGCCGGCAAGGAGGCGCGGCAGGATCTTGGTGCCATAATCTTCCATGACCCCGATGCGAACCTGTCCGGCCACCTGCTGACCGGAAACACGCGCAATCGCCTGCTCATTGAGAGCAAGTATGCGGCGGGCATCGATCAGAAAGCCCTCCCCGGCGGCGGTGAGTTCAACGCGGGCTGTCGAGCGCGCGAACAAGATGGTCTCGATGCGCTCCTCAAGACGTTTCACCTGCAAGCTGACGGCCGCCTGCGTTCTATTGAGCTGCTCGGCGGCTCGCGTGAACGAGAGGCGCTCGGCAACGACGACGAAGGCCCGCAGAAGGTCCGGATCCAGATTCGGGATGCTCATTATTCGATTCCTTATGGCCCGCCTTCCCGATATTCCCGGTTCCGAGCCAGCAAGGTCGGGAACCATGGAAATCACAGGAGTGCTCGCCGCGATTCTCTCCAGCGCTTTTGGGGGCACCGCCGTTGGCGCAACGCGATATCTCGCGGGCACGCTCGATCCTCTCGCTATCGGTGCGGTCCGGTTCGGCGGCGGCTTTCTGGTTTTGGCCGCCGTAGCCCTTTGGCGGCGGGACATTTGGCCGCCGAAGAGCGACTGGCTCGGCACCGGTGCATTGGGTCTTCTGTTCTTCGGGCTGTTTCCGGTGCTCTTCAATGGCGCCCTTGTCTACACGACGGCCGCGCGAGGTGCGCTCGCGCTTTCGACACTGCCCCTGCTCACCATGCTTGCCGCGGCCGTTATGAAGATCGAGCCGCCGACCATCCGCAAGATCGTCGGTGTCCTGATCGCAATGGCAGGAGTGGCCGTAGCGGTCGGCACGAGCCTGACGACTGCTCCCCCAGATGCCTGGCGCGGAGATCTTCTCATGGTCGCGGCCGCTTTCTGCATGGCGCTCTACAACGTCTGGTCGAGACCATTTCTATCCCGCACCGCGCCAATCCCGTTCGTGGCGTTTGGCATGGGCGTGGGCGCGGTCTGCCTATCGGTCCTGGTGGTTTCGAGCGGAGGCTTCGCGCGACTTGCCACTCTCAGTGCACCTCAGTGGATCGCGAGCGCTTATCTGGCCATAATTTGCGGCGCCTTCATTTTCTTCCTTTGGGCATTCGCGCTCGAGCGCGCGCCGCCGACACTGGTTGCCGTCTCCGTTGCGGTGAATCCGGTGACGGCATCGATCTTCGGTGTTGTCTTCCTGGGCGAACAAGTGAGCGCGAACCTGATTGTCGGGCTGATGGCAGTCCTCGCAGGAATAGGCGTCGCAACGGGAGCAGCCGAGCGGCTTGGCCTGCGGCCCGACGATCGGCAGTCACGTCGAAGGCAGCCCTGAGCGCTGACCAAGCAAAACGGGGGAAACGAATCCAGGCGAATACAGCGATCATCCCTGTTGGCGCAGGGAATTGCTGCTGGCGTTGGCCAGGGCGATGGTCCAAGAAGGGATCACCGACACGTGATCGCCTCTTCATGTCCTCCATCCGCCCGATGATCCCGCTTCTTCTCGCCGCCGGCATCTTGCTCGGCGGCAATGGGCTGCAGAGCACGCTGATCGCGCTGCGCGGCGCGCAGGAAGGGTTTTCGGCTTCCGACATCGGCCTGATGGGCACCTTCTACTTCGCCGGCTTCCTGCTCGGCTGCCTGGCCATCACCCGCATCATGAAGGCGGTCGGCCATATCAGGGCATTTTCGGCGCTGGCGGCAATCGCCTCGGTCGGCACCTTGCTCCTGGTGCTGGTCATCGATCCGGTGATGTGGTGCGCGGTGCGCCTTGCTGGCGGCTTCTGCTTCGCCGGGCTGTTCACCATCGTCGAAAGCTGGCTGAATTCCGGCGTCGGCAATCACGACCGGGCACGCGTGCTGGCGATCTACCGGATGGTCGACATCGGTTCGGTGACATCAGCCCAGTTCCTGATCCCGGTCTTCGGCGCCGGCGGTTTCGCCATCTTCGCCATCATGTCGATGATGATCACCTTGTCGCTGGTGCCGGTGTCGCTCGGCGACCGCTCCAACCCGGCACCACCCGAAGAGGTCAAGCTCGACCTGGCGCGCGTCTGGCGGATTTCGCCGCTGGGCTGCTTCGGCTGCATCGCCGTCGGCGTCACCAACAGCGCCTTTCGCACCTTGTCGCCGGTCTATGCCGAGCAGATCGGCATGTCGGTCGCCGATGTCGTCACCTTCGTCAGCGTCGGCATCTTTGGCGGCGCCATCATCCAGTATCCGCTTGGCTACCTCTCCGACCGCTGGGATCGGCGCCGCGTGCTCTTGATCACGACCTGCTGCGCGATGCTTTCGGCGCTGGCGCTGGTGTTCATCGCCGGCAGCAATCCGGCGCTCAACTTCATCCTCATCTTCATCTTCGGCTGTTTCGCCATGCCGCTCTATTCGCTGTCGGCGGCGCATTCGAACGATCGCGCCGACACGGGCGAGTTCGTGCTGATCAATGCGGCGCTGATGCTGTTCTATTCCTTCGGCGCCATTGGCGGCCCGTTCGCCGCCTCGACGGCGATGCAATATTTCGGACCGGGCGCCCTGTTTGTATTCAGCGCGGTGGTCTATGCGATCTTCATCGCCGTCATCCTTTACCGCATGCAGGCCCGGTCCGGTGTGCCGGCAGGCAGGCGCGGCCGCTTCACCGCGCTTCTGCGCACTTCGACGGTTTTCGCGCGGCTGGCCAGGAGAAACGACGATTCCGATGGTCCGGGAACCTGATGATGGCGGTGCCAAAGCTTGACGAAAGCCCCGGCGGCTGAAATCTAGGAAGACCTTACTCCTGTCAAAAGCGATTTGATGCACGTCATCACCACCCAGAAAGAACTCGAGACCGTTCTCGCCGCTTTCGAAAAGTCGGATTTCGTCACCGTCGACACCGAATTCATACGAGAAACGACGTTTTGGCCGATCCTGTGCCTCATACAGATGGCCGCACCCGGCGTGACGGCGTTGATCGATCCGCTGGCTCCCGATATCGACCTGAAGCCGTTCTTCAGGCTGATGGCCAACGAGGCGGTGGTCAAAGTCTTCCACGCCGCGCGGCAGGACATCGAAATCATCGTCCACCTCGGCGATCTGGTTCCGCATCCGGTGTTCGACACGCAAGTGGCGGCGATGGTCTGCGGCTTCGGCGACAGTGTTTCCTACGATCAGCTCGTGCAGCGCATCACCGGCGCACGGCTCGACAAGTCATCGCGCTTCACCGACTGGCGCCACCGGCCGCTTTCCGACAAGCAGCTCGACTACGCGCTGGCCGACGTTACGCATCTCATCGAGGTCTATCAGCACCTCAGCGCCGAATTGGAGCGAGAAAACCGCGCCCATTGGCTCAACGAGGAGATGGAGGTCCTGACCTCCCGCGAGACCTATGATCCTCATCCCGAGGACGCTTGGAAGCGGCTGAAGATGCGGTTGCGGAAACCGCAGGAACTGGCGATCGTGCAAGGCGTTGCGGCGTGGCGCGAGCGCGAGGCGCGCGAACGCGACGTGCCGCGCGGCCGCGTTCTGAAAGACGACGCGATCTACGAGGTGGCGCAGCAGGCGCCGCGCGACGCGGCAGCCCTCGGCAAGCTGCGCACGACGCCGAAGGGCTGGGAGCGCTCCTCGACGGCAACGGCGCTGCTTGGCGCGGTCAACACCGCGCTTGCTTTGCCCAAGGAAGAGATGCCGAAACTGCCAAAGAGTTTCCAGCCGCCCGAGGGCTCGAGCGCCGCGGCGGAACTGTTGAAGGTGCTGCTGCGGATCGTTGCCGAAAAGGAGGGCGTCGCTTCCAAGGTGCTGGCCTCCAGCGACGACATCGACCGTATCGCCGCCGAGGGCGAGGAAGCCGACGTACCGGCGCTGCAAGGCTGGCGGCGCGCGGTGTTCGGCGAGGCCGCGCTCAAGCTGGTACGCGGCGAGATCGGCATCAAGTTCGACAAGCGCAAGATCGCGGTTTTCGACCTTTAGGCGAACGGACTTCCCTTCTCCCCTGTGGGAGAAGGCAGAAGCGCTCTGCTCAGACCGCGCCGAGCAGGTGCAGCGCGAACCAGATCCATCCCAGCAGGAGAATCACCGCACTGACGAAGAATGACCGGCTGCGCAGCAGCAGATTGTTGCTGGTCAGGTGAATCCAGGCATGGAAATAGCGGGACGCGACGAAAATCCACATCAGCGACAAGGTCAGATAGTTGACGCCGTTGGTCAGGTGCAGCGTCAGGCACAGCACGTAAAACAGCACCGGCAGTTCGAACTGGTTGGTGAGATTGGCGGCAACGGTGACGCTGGAGGCCGGTTCGGCCGAACGCACCTTGAACTGACCGGCCTTCGCCTCGCCTGACCTGATTGCGCCGTATCTGCGACGACCCAGGACGCAGTAGACGATGTAGATCAGCAGCACATGCGCGAGAACGGGCCAGAAGATCGTGGTCTGGTTCATCAAGTGCCCCCTGCCCGGTTGGGCTTCGCGTGCGGCATCAGGCCTGGCGTTTCTGGCCCGCCAGCCAGAAGGCCGCGATGACGATCACCGGTATGGCGAAAAGCGCGAATTTGGTGACGGTGAGCGCCGAGGCGAAAGACAGCGAGTCCGGGTTGGCCGACAGGAAATCGGACAGAAGCCGCGCCACCGCAAAGTTCTGAACGTAATGTGCAAGCGTGTAGGGAAGCACCAGGACCAACGCGAAAATCGACTGCAGCTGCGCCGGCAGCACGCGGAAAGCCTTCAATCGTCGGCCGGTGGCCAGGATGAGGCTGACCAGCGTGACCGACAGGAGCGCCGGGAACAACAGGTCGAAGGTCAGATAGTGCCAGACGAGAATGATCTCGCCGCCGCGCCGGCCGAGCGCTGTCAGCCAGGCCATGCCTTCGTCCGGCGTAAACCCTAAAATGCGCATGTCGAGCGACGGCAAGCCGCCGCTCAACTGGCGGAAATAGAAGAATTCCAGAGCCGTCATGGCGATGAAAACCACCGCCGACAGGAAACAGAGCGCGCCTGCGTGGCGAGACAGCCGCAGGATCGTTGCCGTCAGGTTCCGCCCGAGCCCGTACTGGTCAGGCTCCACCGGGATAGTTCGGGCTTTCGCGGGTAATCGTGACGTCATGGGCGTGGCTTTCACGAAGTCCGGCATTGGATATGCGCACAAAGGTGGCGCGCTCGCGGAAATCGGCAAGGTCGCGGCCACCAACATAACCCATAGCGGCTTTCAAGCCGCCCGCAAGCTGGTGCAGCACGCCAGACACAGGTCCCTTGTAGGGAACCTGCCCTTCGATGCCTTCCGGAACCAGTTTCAGCGTGTCGCGCACCTCGGCCTGGAAGTAGCGATCGGCGGAGCCGCGGGCCATCGCGCCAACCGAGCCCATGCCGCGATACGCCTTGAAGGAGCGGCCCTGGTGCAGATAGACCTCGCCGGGGCTTTCGTCGGTCCCAGCCAGCAGCGAGCCGATCATGGCGGCACTTGCGCCGGCGGCGAGCGCCTTGGCGAGATCGCCGGAATATTTGATACCGCCATCGGCGATAACCGAGACGCCGGATTTGTGCGCCGTCTCGACCGCCGACATGATCGCCGAGAGCTGCGGCACGCCGACGCCGGCGACGATGCGGGTGGTGCAGATGGAGCCCGGACCGATGCCGACCTTGACGGCGTCGGCACCGGCGTCGATCAGCGCCTGCGTGCCCGCGGCGGTGGCGACGTTGCCGGCCAGGATGCGAACCGAGTTGGAGAGTTTCTTGGCGCGCGTCACCGCGTCGAGCACGCGTTGCGAGTGGCCATGCGCGGTGTCGATCACCAGAAGGTCGACGCCGGCATCGATGAGACGTTCGGCGCGTTCATAGCCGTCATCGCCGACGCTGGTGGCCGCGGCGGCGCGCAAGCGGCCCTGTGCGTCCTTGCTGGCGTGCGGGTTGAGCTGCGACTTCTCGATGTCCTTGACGGTGATCAATCCGACGCAGTTGCCCTGCCTGTCGACGACAACCAGCTTTTCGATGCGGTGCTGATGCAGAAGCCGCTTGGCCTCGTCCTGGTCGACGTTCTCCTTGACCGTGATCAGGTTGTCACGGGTCATCAGCTCATGGACCTTCTGCGCCGGATCGGAGGCAAAGCGCACGTCGCGATTGGTCAGGATGCCGATCAGCCGCCCGACCTTGTGGCCGCCAGTGCCACCATTCTCGACCACCGGAATGCCCGAGATCGAATAGCTGCGCATCAGGCCCAGCGCGTCGGCGAGCGTCGCGTCGGGGCCGATGGTGACAGGATTGACCACCATGCCGGATTCGAATTTCTTGACCTGCCGCACCTGCTCGGCCTGTTCGGCCGGCGAGAAATTGCGGTGGATGACGCCAATGCCGCCGGCTTGGGCCATGGCGATGGCGAGCCTGGCCTCGGTGACGGTGTCCATCGCCGCCGAGAGGATCGGCACGTTGAGGTCGATGTCGCCGGCGATGCGGGTGCGGACATCGGTCTCGCCGGGCATGACCTCGGAATGGCCGGGCTGCAGCAGCACGTCGTCAAAGGTCAGCGCCAATGCGCCAGTGGACGTTTCGATGATTTTTGCCATGGCCAGTCCCTTGAATATAAAACGCGGTGGGGGAATACAAAAAAGCGCTGGACCGGAATGGACAGCGCCGACTCGTTTCTTCCCTTTCAGGATTGGCGCTGGCTGGTACCACGTCCAAGCGCCAATGAAAAGCCGATCGTCTCGGTGTTTCGCGTTCTATCCAGAAGACTCCCCCAAGAGAGCATTGAGCAGAACGTGACGCGGCGATGCGAAAGGGCTGACGACAGTTACCCCACCCCATGTGAAGCCATCTTGCAGGTCTTCCGAAAGGAGCATCCGACAACCGGTTTGGGAAGCGGTGGACAGAATGACCGCGTCCCAAATGCTGAAGTGGTGGTCCGTAGCCAGATCAGCCGCCATCATCATTACGTCTTGCACTGTCGCGGCAACTGGAAACGCGTCGCGCCAGCCCAGAAGGGCATCCCGGGCTTCTACAGGCGGTCTTCCGGCCTTGCGGACGAGAACGTTGTACAGCTCACCAAGGACCTGAACAGGAATAACAGCAGCCTCTTGCGGTAGGTTGCGCAGCAGTTCAAGAACAATATCGCGCTTCTCGGCACCGTTGACCCCTTCCGCGCAGGCAAGGACATTGGTGTCGAGCGCAACCTTCATCGCTCGTCCTCGTAGAGCTCGCCACGGGTCCAGCGCCCGACATCCAAAACAGGCTGGCGCTCGAGGCGCGACAACAACGCTACGCGCGAGCGGGAAGCCACACCCTGCTGTCGATCGGCGGGCACTATTCGCGCGACCGGGCGTCCGTGACTGGTCACGACGTAGCTCTGTCCTTCGCGAACACCGCGCAGGATGAGAGAGAACTTGCGGTTGGCATCGGCTGCCGAAACGGCTTCTTCCATGACAAAGTCCATATAGTAGTTATATACACTACAATAATGTGACACATCGCCATTCGCAAGCTATTCTTTGCTGCTTGGCCAGCGCCTGGAGACGGAACGAGAAGACCTTGGCCGTCCCGGCAGTTCTGATTTAGGCACGGCGGCAGGCCAAGCGAACTGCCTGTCTCCCCGCAGTCGCACAAAAGTGACAGCAAATTAATGCGACATCAGAGCCAGCCCATGATAACCGCCCTGCATGTTGGCTCGCCTCCCGGTCAACCGTAAAAGAATCAAGTCGGACGCGTTTTGTGAACCGCACCATCCCGCTCATCCTGGCGGTCGCCCTTTTCATGGAAAACATGGATTCGACCGTCATTGCGACATCGCTGCCGGCGATCGCCGTCGACATCCACACCAGCCCGATCGCGCTCAAGCTGGCGCTGACCGCCTATCTCGTCTCGCTGGCGATCTTCATTCCGATCAGCGGCTGGATGGCGGACCGTTTCGGCGCCAAGAATATCTTTCGCGCCGCGATCGCCGTCTTCATCGTCGGGTCGATCGCTTGCGCCCTCTCCGGTTCGCTGCCTGCTTTCGTGGTGTCGCGCTTCCTGCAAGGCATCGGCGGCGCCATGATGACGCCGGTTGGGCGGCTGGTGCTGGTGCGCGCGACACCGAAAAGCGAACTCGTCGCGGCGATGTCCTGGCTGACCGTTCCGGCGCTGATCGGGCCGCTGGTCGGACCGCCGGTCGGTGGCTTCATCACCACCTATTTCGCCTGGCATTGGATTTTCCTGATCAATGTGCCGATCGGCGTGGTCGGCATCTGGCTGGCAACACGTTTCCTGCCGGAGACCGAACCCGCGCAGACCCCGCCACTTGATTTCATCGGCTTCGTGCTGAGCGGGCTGGCGGCATCCGGCGTGGTGTTCGGCCTGTCGGTGGTCAGCTTGCCCTATCTGCCGCCAATCGTCGGTGTCACCACCGTAGCGGTCGGCCTACTGTCGGGCGCGCTCTATCTGCTGCATGCGCGCCACGCCAAAAACCCGCTGCTGGCGCTCGAACTGTTCCGCAACCAGGTGTTCCGCTCCTCGGTGCTTGGCGGCGGACTGTTCCGCATCGGCATCGGTGCTGTGCCGTTCCTGTTGCCGCTGATGTTCCAGATCGGCTTTGGGCTGACGCCATTCCAGTCCGGTATGATCACCTTCGTCTCTGCAATCGGCGCCATCGGCATGAAATTCGTCACCGCGCTGATCTTCCGCGTCGCCGGCTTCCGCCGCGTTCTGGTTGTCGGTTCGCTGGTCGCCGCCGCCTCGATCGCCATCAACGGCCTGTTCACACCCGACACACCTTATCTCTTGATGCTGGCCATGCTGCTCGTCGGCGGCTTCATCCGCTCGATGTTCTTCACTGGCGTCAATGCGCTCGCCTATGCCGAGGTTTCGGCTGAAGACACCAGCAAGGCGACGCCGATTACAGCGGTGTTCCAGCAGTTGTCGGTCGCGCTCGGCGTGGCGCTGGCCGGCGGAATCCTGGAAGTATCGACGTCAATCCATGGCGGCCCGCTGTCGCTGGACGACTTCCACATTGCCTTCTTCATCGTCGCAGCGGTCTCGGCGGCGGCATCGCTATCCTTCGTCCGGCTGGCACCCGACGCCGGCAACGCCATTTCCGGTCACGGCCGGCTGACAACACCCAAGACGCTGGAAACGGTGAGCCCACCCGGCAACTGATGGCAGCCTACGCTTCGGCCTCACCTTCTCGACGGCCCGATTCGCCCGACGGCGGACCGGCGGTGCCCTGTCAGTCGTCGGCGTCCCCCGGCCCTTCGCTATAGCTCCGGGCGCTCGAGGCCTTCGGAACGTCCACTGGACGTTCCGATCCGCCTGACGGCGGACCGGCCTCTCGCCCTTTAAAATCTTTGGCCAGCAAATAGAGCTCGACCGATTCATCCCGCGACGCCGGCGGCTTGACGTGATGGACGGAGCGGAAGTTCTTCTTGAGCATGGAGAGCAACTCGTTTTCGGCGCCGCCCTGGAAAGTCTTGGCGAGGAAATGCCCGCCCGGCTTCAGCACCGACAGCGCAAAATCGGCCGCCACCTCGCACAGATGCATGGTGCGGATGTGGTCGGTCCGCTTGTGCCCGGTGGTTGGCGCCGCCATGTCGGACAACACGATATCGGGATCGCCGCCCAGCGCCTCGGCCAGCTTTTGCGGTGCTGCCGGATCGAGGAAATCCATCAGCAGCACCGGGGCGCCTGGCACGGCGTCCATTTCCAGATAGTCGATGCCGATGACATGCGGCTTGTCGGCCGTCGATTTCGTCCGCGCGGCGGCGACCTGGCACCAGCCGCCGGGGGCGGCGCCGAGATCGATCACCTTCATGCCGGGTTTCAGGAGATGATGCTTGTCGTCGATCTCGATCAGCTTGTAGGCCGCGCGCGAGCGATAGCCGTCAGCCTTGGAGCGCTGGACATAGGGATCGTTGATGTGGCGCTGCAGCCAGCGGCGCGACGATTCCTTCAGCCCGCTCTTCTTCTTGATCCGCGTCTTCAGCACACGAATGCTGGCTGATCCTGGTTTTTCCGGTTTCTTGGTCATTGCTTATTTCTTCGGTTCGGGCTCACGCTCTGCCACGCCCATCGTTGCGCCAGACGCCATCATCGGCCATCAGTTCGCTCAAAATACCTTCGCGCAGGCCACGATCGGCGACTCGCAGCCGCTCGGACGGCCACACGGCGCGGATCGCCTCGAGGATAGCACAGCCGGCCAGCACCAGATCGGCGCGATCGGCACCGATGCAAGGGTTGGCGCAGCGCTGCTGGAAATCCCAGCCAACCAGTCTTTCGACCATGCGATCGACGCTGTCGCGGTCCATCCACAGCCCGTCGACACGGCGGCGATCGTAGCGTTCGAGCTCAAGGTGAACGCCGGCCAGCGTCGTCACGGTTCCGGACGTGCCCAGCAGATGGAAATTCGGACTGGCCTTGAGATGGCTCAGCCGATCGCGACCGTCGAAGCTGGCCAGCCGGCCGGCAACGTCGTCGACCATGGCGGCGAAGATCTCGCGCGTCACCGTGCGGCCGCCAAAGCGCTCGGCCAGCGAGACGACGCCGACCGGCAGCGACGTCCACGACACGATATGATTGGCCAGCCTCGGCGAACGGCGGCCGGCGAGATCGATGAGCGCGATTTCGGACGAGCCGCCGCCGATATCGAACAGGACGACGCCTTGGGTGTCGCGCTCGACCAGCGAGCCGCAGCCGGACACCGCCAGCCGCGCTTCGGTCTGGCGGTCGATGATCTCAAGCTTCAGGCCGGCCTCGCGTTCCACGCGGTCGATGAACTCGACGCCGTTTTCGGCCGTGCGGCAGGCCTCGGTGGCGATCAGCCGGGCTTTTCTGATCTTGCGGTTGCGCAATTTGTCGCCGCAGATTTTCAGCGCCTCGACCGCGCGGTCCATCGCCGGCTGGCCGAGCCGGCCATTGGCGGTGAGCCCCTCGCCCAGCCGGACGATGCGCGAAAAAGCGTCGATGACGCGGAACTGGCCATGCCGCGTCGGCACGGCCACCAGCAGCCGGCAATTGTTGGTGCCAAGGTCTAGCGCCGCAAACACCGGAAGCTCCTGGACCGGCGGCCGACGGGCGCTCTGTTCCGGCCGTGGCACCACAGCGACGGGCGAGGCCACCGACTCCGACGGTCTGTGGGCCTCCGCCGGGGCACCGGTCTTGCCCGGCGCCGGCGATCGATTCTCCGCGGGACGCACTTCGTCGCGCGCAAAAACCTTGCGCCCGCGCCTTCGCTTGCGCCGCTTCTTGGGCTTGCCTTTGTGGGGTGCGTCGCCCGCCTGCCCGTCTGCGGAGCGGAGCTCCGTCGGGCGGCGTTGCTGCCAGCTTGCGTTCCCCGGGCCAGCCGACCGCTGGGAAGCGCTGGACACGCCCACCTCCGGCGCGCCGGCGCCGGTGTCGTGGTCTTCCACTGTCGTTCCTTCCGGCGCCGCGCGAACCTATGATGGACGCAGCAGGCGCTTCAGTGTTTTAAGTTGCCGCCAGACTAACAGCGCCGCGCCCGATCACCAAGAGCCGCGTGCCGAATTTTGCCGGCAGGCCGCAAACCGCCGTTCCGGGGCGGCCGCGTAATGAACCCGCACGCCGCAGTTGCCGGCGCTACGCCTGCCGGCATCTCTTTCGGCCGCTCACTGCGGCAAATCTAGCCGGCCGACGCTGCGACAAGGGTTCGCGGTTGAATAGCCGGCTTCGATGAGGCATTTCTGAAATGAGCGGAAGAATCCGGCAAGGCCGGCCTTTCACCAGCCACGAAAAGGAAGCGGACCCGCAACGCATGGCAGTCAGGCAATGAACTGGAGACGCTATTTCTGGCCGGTTGTGGGCATCGCCGCCGTGATCTTCTCGCTGCTGCTGCTCTGGCACGAATTGCGCGGCGTTTCGCTCGACGACGTCTGGGACGGTATCACGGCCATTTCGACCCGCGGCTGGGTCCTTGCCGCGCTGAGTTCGATCATCGCCTATGCCTCGCTTGCCGGCTACGACCACATCGCGCTCCTGCATATCGGCAAGCGCGTGTCGTGGCTGTTCGTCACGCTGTGCTCCTTCACCACCTATGCGCTGTCGCACAACATTGGCGGTTCGGTGTTTTCGGGCGCCGTCATCCGCTATCGCGCCTATGGTACCAGGGGCCTGACCGGACAGGATGTCGGCGTGCTGGTGGCGGTCTGCTGGATCACCTTCGTGCTGTCGACGATTTTGGCCTCGGGCCTGGTTCTGGTGTTCGAGCCTGAGATACTCGACCGGTTTTCCGGCATCGCCCATCATGGCCTGTCGGAAGCGGCCGGCATCGCGATGCTGCTGCTCGTCGCCGCCTATGTCTTCGGCAGCTGGCTGCATCTGCGCCCGCTGAAGATCGCCAGTTTTCAGCTCCACTATCCGGCGCTGCCGATCGTCGCGCGGCAGTTGCTGATCGGCCCGATCGAACTGCTGGCCGCCGCCGCGATCATCTTCTTTGCCCTGCCCGCAGCCCACAATCCCGGCTACTTCGTCATACTGGGCGTCTTCCTCGTCTCCTTCTCGATCGCGCAGATCTCGCATGCGCCGGGCGGGCTCGGCGTGTTCGAGGTGGTGTTTCTCGCCGGCCTGTCGGACATGGATCCGGTCGGCGTGCTGGCGGCGCTGCTGGTGTTCCGGCTGTTCTACCTGATCATCCCGTTGATTCTGGGCCTGGGCGTCGTGCTGTTCTTCGAACGCTCGCAGTTCAGCCGGACGGAGCCTTGAGGAGCGGGATTGGATCTGGAGGCCGCGCGCCGGCATCTGAAGTGCGGCGTCTGAAATCACCTGACGAAACGTGCCATTGAAGCACAGAGCAGGCTTGACTATTTTCCGCTGGCGGCTACAAGGCAGCGCTCAAGCGGCTCAGCTGCTCGGCCCGCGCGGTTCATGACCACGCCTGCTGGGGAATAGGTTAACGGTAGACCCACGGACTCTGACTCCGTTAGTCCTGGTTCGAATCCAGGTTCCCCAGCCAGACATTTCTCAAGTATCTACCAGTGCGGAACCTCCCGACGCCGGCCACGTTCGGCTGCATGGCTTTCTTGACCGGGTTTTCATCTGCAGTGGTCGTTCTGTTTATCGTGCTGCTGTTCACCCACGCAGCCCGTGATCTTCAAAGCTCACCTATGTATCATCGGATATATCACCGACTCCGCCGAGGCTTTAGGTCTTCGTTTTGAAGCGCAACGATGGCTGAACGCGTTATCCCGCCGTCTGCGGCCTAACCGGCCCAGCAGTGTTCCACCGGATGAACTCGGCTTTCTTACGGGTGACGTGCCGCAAGGTCTTCAACAACACCTCATGCGGGACACCGGTCTGCCTGTAGTGGTCGTAATACGGCGATATGAATGGCTTAATGATGCTTAGGTGCAGCGCTTCCGCTGCCATTAGAAAGCGATCAATTTCAGCTTGTGATAATTGCTTTGTGGTTTTGACCTAGTCATTGCGACACCTTTTGAGAGTCGCCACCCGAGGACAATTCCTACAGCACACCGAACCGGGCCGGCGAGCTTCCCGTCATGTCGAGATCGGCTCAGTCCGACGTAACAGGACCCGACTCGACGACTTGCGCCGTGACTGAGGAAAGGATTCCTCGCTTCGCCAGGACAGGCTTTTCATAGTTCTTTTTCATAAATGCTCCTCGCATTTTCCACTCGCCGAAGGTGCTTTGGAGCGATCAAGTTGTCAAGCTGATGCTAAAAAGCCGCCAAAAGGATAGGAAGTTGGCAAACTCGCCGGGCGAAGACCCCAACGCCCTCGGAGCCCGGCGAGCCTACTACCTAATCGGGTACGCGATCAGGACCGGGGTTCACCCAGTAACAGGTCCGGTGCAAGAGCAATGCCAGCAACCCTGTGCTGAAATGGGACGGGCGGCAAAATGACCGTAAACTTGGCCCCAGCGGAATATGGTCCTTTAATTAAATTAGCGTAGACGCATAAAAAGGCTTATAATTCGGACAGCCGGCACTGCCCCCTCCAAGCCGGTCAGGCTCGGCGCCAGTCCCCCTCGATACCCCCCGACGCCGGGCCGCTGCTCCTAGCCGCTGGTCAGGATAAGCGCGCTAGCGATACGGCGCGTCATCGGTGTCTATGCGACGGAATCATGGAAGGCGAGATTGCCTGGTCGTTGCGTCCGCCTTAGTGAAGCTTCATGAAGGCTCCTCCACAAGGCCGCGTCATGCTCACTGATAGCCAGTACATTCTCGAACGCATGAGCCAAGGCTGCGTGACGCTCTCCGACGACGCGTTCGTCATCGACAGGCTGGTCAAGTATTTCGGCAATGGGAAGATCCGCTGGCATGTCGAATTCCGTGGGCATCGCATCGAGCTGACGACAGGCCAGCTCAAGAAGCAGCCGACCTTCCGCAGGAAGATACTCGAACAGGCTGGCGTGCTGCCGCCCCAGCGTGCCGGGACCGACTACAGGCGATGGGCACTCGATCTGAGGAAGAATGCCATCGAGCTTCCTTGGCGGGATAGGCCGGTCGATGCCGGTTTCGCCATCGACAGGCTCACCAGCCATGGGGACGGGCGCTGGACGGTCGAATACCAGGGCAAGGCAATCAAATTCACGACGACCAAACTCCGCAGGCAGGTTAGTTTCCGCAAACGCATGCTGGCCAAGGCCAAGGTGCTGCCGCCCCAGTTGGACCCGGTTGCCTACCGGAAGTGGATGGACTGGCTCATTCAAAACGCCACCGAAGCCGCCCCGCAGGCCGGCGATGCCTCGATGACAGAAAAAAGTTGGCTGGACGACCTGCCAGAGCTGGCCGGCTGGCAGAATGAAGCACCGCCCGAAGGGGCCAGCTAGGGGGCGGCACGCGTTGCGTTTGCCATGCCTGGAGATTTCGTCACACACTGATGACGAGGGAATCTGACCAGAGCCTGGCTCGCTGGCAATCGGAATTGAAATGAGCACCCATGGACCGCTTCAACCTCGGCACTTATCGCCGCCCCATCTCCACGCGCTCGGCGGAAACCCAGCGCTGGTTCGATATAGGACTGAAGTGGTGCTACGGCTTCAACCATGAGGAGGGCATCAAGTGTTTTGAGAAGGCGCTGGAGACGGATCCTGATTGCGCTTTTGTGCATTGGGGCATCGCCTATGCCGCCGGGCCCTTTTACAATCTGACCTGGAAAGAGCATGGCGAGGCCGAGGCCAACAGCGCAACCAGACGCTGCTTCGAGCATGTCCAGCTAGCGCGCGCCAATGCGGCTGCCGCCAGCGATGTCGAAAGGCGCCTGATCGAAGCGCTGGCGTGCCGCTTCCAGAAGCCGCACCGGGTGGGCCCCGAGGAATTCGAACAATGGGACGATGCCTATGCCGCCGCTATGCGGCTTGTGTATCAGGACTTTCCCGACGACGACGATGTGATGGCGCTTTTCGTTGAGGCGCTGATGATGCGCACGGTGCGGCGGCTGTGGAATCTCAAGACCGGCGCGCCGGCGCCGAATTCCGATGTCGTCGAGGCGCTCGACGTTTGCGAGCGGTCAATCCGGTTTGCCGACGAGACCGGCGCAGCACAACGTCCGGCGATCGTCCACCTGCACATCCATCTCCTGGAAATGTCCACCATGCCGGAGCGCGGCATGCGCTCGGCGGATCTGCTGGGCGAAATGTGCCCCGATGCCGGGCACATGAACCACATGCCGGGGCATATCTATGTGCTGTGCGGCGAGTACGAGAAGGCCAGGCTTGCCAGCGAGAAGGCGGTGCGCGCCAACGACCTCTATCTGGCCTATGCCGACGAGCCGACCTACTATCTGCTCGGCTGCTGCCACGATCTGCATCTGATGACATTCACCTGCATGTTGTCAGGCCAGTACCGGCCGGCACTGTGGGCCGCCGACAAGGTGCGCAGCCTGGTCGCGCGCGAGGTGGTCGCCATCCAGGACCGGCCAAAACTCACCCAGACAGTGGAAGGCTACCATGCGATGAAATCGCATCTGCTGGTGCGCTTCGGCCGCTGGCAGGAGATCGTCGACGAACCGGTCACCGCGGAGCCGGGCCTTTATGTGCTGACAGCGGCCATGCAGCACTACGCCAAGGGTGTCGCGCATGCGACGCTCGGGCTTTTCACCGAGGCCGAGCGCGAGCGCGAAAAATTCCACCGGCATCTGGAAGGCATTCCGGCCGAGCGGCGCTTCCTCAGCAACCCGACGCGGGCTTCGCTGGCTGTCGGGGCTGCCCTGCTCGACGGCGAGCTTGCCTATCACCAGGGCCGGCATGACGAGGCCTACGGCCATCTGCGGCAAGCGGTCGAGCTTGACGACAATCTGTCCTACACCGAGCCGTGGGCGTGGATGCATCCGCCGCGCCATGCGCTGGCAGCACTGCTTCTCGACCAGGGCCACTCTGCAGAAGCTGAACAGGTCTATCGCGACGATCTCGGCCTGAGCGGCAAGGTGCAGCGCTGCGCCCAGCATCAGAACAATGTCTGGGCACTGCACGGGCTGGTGGAATGCATGAATCGGCGCGGCGAGACTGATGAATTGCCGATATTGCAGACAAGCCTTGCCGCGGCGCTGGCCAAGGCGGACGTGCCGATCACCTCGTCCTGCCTGTGCAGGACGAGCGCGCAGCAAGGCTGCTGTCACTGACGCGAAGTCAGCCTACCGCCACTGTTGCGGCCGATCGGCTCGCCAAACAAATTGTCGACCGATCATCGTTGGCGGTGAAACCCTCGCCGCCCGGTCGTGTCACCTGCCGATCAGCCCAGGCTCCACGCTTTGTCTCGTATCACGCCTTCCTCGATCAGCACCGAGCAGTCTATCTCATCGTGAAGTTGGGCGTTTGGGTCGGACAAAAGCCAGGAAGCATAGGACCGAAGCTGCTTGAGCCTGGCTGTTTTCTCAAGCCGGGCCTGGCGCTCATCCTCGGCTGCCGGTCTTCTGTCCTTCTGGGCAGGAAATTGCATGCTGGCTCTCCTCGGTCACCGAGCTGCGCTTCGACTTGAAGCCAACACATGCGCTGGCGAGAGTCGCCATCCATCTGGATGATGGCGGACCCTTATCAACAATGCACCCGCGCCACCGCCGGGTGCTCCCTGGTCCGGGTTCGCTGCGGCGCATCGGCACTCGGCAGTCGGACGCAGCCAGGGGAATGGAACCAGATCGGCCGTGCGACGTCATAGAAGCAGGTGCTCATACAGGAGTGTGACCTCCATGATCAGGCTCGTTCTTGCCGCTGCCGCCATGCTCGTCATGGCATGGGATGCAACGGCGGCGGCAAAACTGGACGCGGTCACCGTCAACAACGCCCAATTTGACGGCAGCGAAGCGAAAGGCGTCAGTGCGACCGTTCTGAAGGCGCAAATCCTCCTGGATCGTGCACGCTTCTCGCCAGGCCTGATCGATGGCCGCCAAGCAGAGAACTTCAGCCGGGCAGTCAGTGCGTTTCAAGCGGCCAACGGATTGCCTGCCGACGGCAAGCTTACCCGCGAGACATGGGACAAGCTGGTCGCGAGCTCCTCGCGCCCCGCGCTTGAGACCTACGAGTTGACGCGCAAGGATGTGCAGGGACCGTTCACCAGGCGAATTCCGACGCGCATGGAGAGGATGGCCCGCCTGCCCAGGCTGGCCTACCACAATGCCCTGGAAAAGATCGCGGAGCGCTTCCACAGCAGCGAGGAACTGCTTGAACGCCTCAATCCCGGCATCGGCTTCAGGAGAGCGGGGCAAAAGCTGCTGGTGCCAGCTGTCGCCCGAGGTGATCCGCCGCAAGACATTGGGAACGTGGAGGTCGACAAGAGCGCTCGCCAGGTTCGCGTGCTCGACCCTTCCGGCAAAGTGCTTGCGACGTACCCCGCCTCGATCGGGAGCCAGGAGAAGCCCGCGCCGAGTGGCGAGGCAGAGGTCAAACGCGTGGTGCGCCACCCAACCTATCACTACGATCCCGAGTTTGCCTTCAAGGGGGTGAAGACGAAGCGCCCCTTCACGATCGCTGCCGGGCCAAACAATCCGGTGGGATCGGTCTGGATCGATTTGTCCATCGATAGTTATGGCATTCACGGGACTCCGGACCCAGGCAAGATCGGAAAGACCTTCTCGCATGGTTGCATCAGGCTGACCAACTGGGATGCCGAAGACCTCGCCTCCGAAGTGCAAAGAGGCACAAAGGTCGTCTTCAAGGAGGAAGCGGCAGGATCGGTCGAGCAAGGATCGCAGTAGTTAGGCGCTACGGACTAACCCGCTTTCGACCGTGTGACTGGCGTCACCGTGGGGCGGCGCCCTTACCCCAGCCACTTCTCATAATCGGATACCAGCAGATGGACCGGGGCAACGTCTTCGTCGATGTTGGAAAAACGGCCGATCGGTTCGCGGAACACATTGTCGGTGAGATCGTCATTGACGGTCGAGACCTCTCCGATCAGCACGTCCTTGCCCTCGGCCCAGAAGGCATGCCAGACGCCGGGCAAGAGCGTGACGCTCTGGCCCGGGTCGAGCTTCAGGAGCCCGCCCGCAGGCAGCCTGTGGATGGTTCCGTCGACCGGCACCGAAACCTCCGCCTTGGGATCGATGCCGCCGTCGCGGTCATGCATGAACAGTTCCAGCACCAGCTTGCCGCCGCCACGGTTGATGATGTCCTCGGCCTTGATGTTGTGGCGGTGCATCGGCGACAGCTGATCCTTGCGCGAGATCATGATCTTCTCGGCATAGAGCATGCCCATGCCCTTCTTCATGTCCTCGTAGCGGCCGTTGCGAACGGTGAACAGGAACAGGCCGAGTTCCCTGAATTTCTCCTGGCCGTAATCGGTGATGTCCCAGCCGAGCCGCGAGGTGAATACGGCCGACGAGTCGACCTGGCGCGCCTTCGCCTCCTGCGGCGACCAATAGGCGAAGGGCGGCATGATGTAGCCGAACGAGCGGATGAAAGCGTCGGCTTCGCGGATGATGTCGTTGATGGCGGAGCGCTTCATGGTCATGATCCCTTCGTATCGATTTGTCTGGCAAATCGCATAGCCGAACGCCGATGCGGTGTCGATCCATCTCGCTGCCCTGTCCGGCGTTGCGCTTCGGCGCATGGACCACAGATCCGCTTCGCTGGCCGCGTGACATCACGGATTTTCAGGGCCATAAAACCCGCGGATTCCTCATGGGTGAAAGATGATGCCGACCGTTCACGATCTCGATACGCCATCCATCCTGATCGACGCCGCGCGCGCGGAAGCCAACATTGCCCGCGCCCAGGCGCATGCCGACAAGAACGGGCTGAAGCTCCGGCCGCATATCAAGACGCACAAATTGCCCTACTGGGCGAAGAAGCAGATAGCGGCCGGCGCCGTCGGCATCACCTGCCAGAAGATCGGCGAGGCCGAGGTGATGGCCGATGCCGGGCTGACCGATATTTTTCTTCCCTACAACATCCTTGGGCGCGCCAAGCTGGAGCGGCTTCTGGGGCTGCACGGGCGCGTCACCCTGTCGGTGACAGCGGACAGCATGGAGACGCTCGAAGGGCTGGCAACCACCTTCAGCGATGCCGGCCATCGTTTGCAGGTGCTGGTCGAATGCGACACCGGCATGGGCCGCTGCGGCGTGCAGTCGGCTGATGAAGCGGTCGCGCTGGCAAGACAGATCGACAGAGCCGGTGGCCTCGCCTTCGGGGGGCTGATGACCTACCCGGCCGCCGGGCGGGCAGCGGAGGCCGAAGCCTGGCTCACCGGGGCCAAGCAGGCGCTGGCCGCGTCGGGCCTCGCCTGCGAGCGCATCTCCAGCGGCGGCACGCCGGATATGTGGCGCTCCAGCGATACATCCGTTGTCACCGAGTATCGTCCAGGCACCTACATCTATCTCGACCGCTATCAGGTCGCCAAAGGCGTCGGCGGCCTCGACGACTGTGCGCTGACGGTGCTGTCGACGGTGGTCAGCCATCCCACAGCGACGCGCGCTATCCTCGATGCCGGGAGCAAGGCGCTGTCCAGCGACACGCTGGGTCTCGCCGATTTCGGCGAGTTGCTCGGCGTGTCGGGAGCGCGGGTGACGGGCCTGAGCGAGGAGCACGGCACCGTCACGCTTTCGGGCGACGGCAAGCTGCGCATCGGCGAGCGCGTGCGTGTCGTGCCCGACCATTGCTGCGTCGTCACAAACCTGTTCAACGAGGTCAATCTGATCGACGGCGACAAGGTGCTGGAAACGCTCCCGGTGGCGGCGCGCGGAAGGATGGGGTGAACTAGGAAGCGCCTTGCCTTCTCCCCCTGTGGGAGAAGGTGGATCGGCGCGCAGCGCCGAGACGGATGAGGGTGTTCCAGCGGAATGAGACGTTGGCGTTCCCTGGAACACCCCTCATCCGTCGCCTTCGGCTACACCTTCTCCCACAATGGAAGAAGGGGGAGACCGCTCGGCCTGCCGTGCCGCAACCCTGCGCATGGCAATCACCCTGCGGCGGCGGATTTCGGTGCGCATCGCCATCAGGTGCAGCGCGAAGAACAGCACGGTAAAGCCGAGCGCCATCACCAGCAGCGGCCATAGCAGGCTGGGGTCGATGGTGGAGCCGCCCATGCGGAACACCGAGGCCGGCTGATGCAGCGTGTTCCACCAGTCGACCGAGAATTTGATGATCGGGATGTTGATGAAGCCGACCAGCGTGATGATGGCCGCGGCCCAGGCGGCACGGCTGGCATCGTCGAGCGCGCGGGTCAGCGCGATGATGCCGAGATACATCAGGAACAGCACGAACACCGAGGTCAGCCGAGCATCCCAGACCCACCAGGTGCCCCACATCGGCTTGCCCCAGATCGAACCGGTGATCAGCGCCAGCGCGGTGAAGACGGCGCCGATGGGTGCGGCTGATTTCAGCGCGACATCGGCCAACGGATGCCGCCAGACGAGCGTGCCGAGCGCCGAGACCGCCATCAGCGTGTAGCACATCATGGCGAGCCAGGCGAAAGGCACGTGGATATACATGATGCGGACGGTGATGCCCTGCTGGAAATCCTCAGGCGCGGCGAAGCTCATATAGAGCCCCACGGCGAGGATCAGTGTGGCGATCGTGGCCAGCCATGGCACGACCTTGTCCGCCAGCCCGACGAAGCGCGTCGGGTTGGCGAGGTCCATCCAGCCGGTCAGGCGTGAAGTCGTATCGCTCATGCGGTTCTACATAAACCGCCGCGGCGTTCGGGGCAATCGAGCGGTGGTGTCGCAGACGCAATTGGGGCGGCCGTGCCTGTACTCTCACCCGGACCTAACGGTCCGACCTCCCCACAAGGGGGAGGTAAAAGAAAGAGGCTCAGGCAGCCGCTTCCTGCTGTTGCTGAACGGTGCGGCTGAGGCGGCGAACCTCCTCGTCGTTGAGCAGGCCGCCGGCGCGCAGCAGGCTGGCGAAGCGGCCATTGCGCAGCGACAGCTCGGTGAAGCCGCCCATCTCGACCACCCTGCCCTTGTCCATGAACACGACCAGATCGGCGTCGCGAACGGTGGTCAGGCGGTGGGCGATGATGAAGGTCGTGCGGTCGCGGCGCAGCTCGTCGATCGCTTCCTTGACGCGGTCCTCGGTCTCGACGTCGAGCGCGCTGGTCGCCTCGTCGAGCACCAGGATCGGTGCGTCCTTCAGCACGGCGCGGGCAATGGCGATGCGCTGACGCTCGCCGCCCGAGAGCTGACCGCCACGTTCGCCAACCACCGTGTCGTAGCCATTGCTCTTGGACAGGATGAAGTCCTGTGCGGCAGCCGCATTGGCGGCGGCATGGATCTCGTCATTGCTTGCATCGGCGCGGCCAACACGGATGTTGTCCTCGATCGAGCGGTTGAGCAGCCCGGCATCCTGGAACACGGTGGCAATCGAATGGCGCACCGACTTGCGGGTCACGGTGCGGGTGTCGATGCCGTCGATCAGGATACGGCCATGGGACGGCGAGAAGACACGCTGCAGCAGGTTGATGAGCGTGGTCTTGCCAGCGCCCGTGGGGCCCACGATGGCGACGGTCTGGCCCGCCTGCACCTCGAAGGACACGTCGTCGATGCCTTGGCCGGAATTGGCGAATTCGAAGCCGACATTCTCGAAGCGGACATGGCCGGTGACGTTGGCAAGATCGCGCAGGCCGTCCGGCTCGGCGGCATCAGCCGCGGAGTCCTCGAGATGGTAGAAATCCTCGAGCTTGGCACGGGCCTCGGAAATCTGGTTTGCGAAAGCCGACATCTGGTCGAGGCGAGCGATCAGCATCGTGGCAAAACCGGTGAAGGCAATGACGTCGCCGACACCCAACTGACCACGAGTGACGAGATAGGAGCCGATCGACAACACGATCAGCATCGAGATTGCCGATGACAGGCGGTGCAAGGCATTGGCCAGCGCCCACCAGTCGAGAACAGGGTTCTGCGCGTCGAGCAGGTTCTTAACGTAGCGGCGCAGCGTATCGGCCTCGTGGCCGAGGCGATTGTAGCTCTGCAGCACCGCAACGTTGCTGACCGAGTCGGTCACATGCGCGAACACCTTGTGGTAGTGGCGCTCGACCGCGGCCTGGCCCGCCTTGGTGCGGCGCATGACCATCCGGCCGATGCCGACATAGAGCAGCCCGAGGCCAAGCAGCACCAGCGACATGCGCAGGTCCATGCTGATCGCGGTCGGGACCAGCAGTACGAGGGCGACAGCCGTGGACAAATGCTGGCGCATGAATTCGAGCCAAAGGCTGAACAGGGTTTCGACGGCGCGCAGCATCGTATGCAGCGCATTGGAGGTGCCGTGCTGATGGTGCCAGGCGAGCGGCATGGTGATCACACGCTCGAAGGACTCGCAAAGCACTTCGCTGCGCCGCGCGTGGGCAAAGCGGTCAGCGCCGCGCGCCACCATGACGAAGGCAACGATGTTGAAGGCTCCGAGACCGGCCCACATGACCAGCGTGGTGAAGACAGAACCACGCTCGGAGATGGCGCCGATGACGCGACCGAACATGATCGGCTCGAGAAGCGCTACGATGGCGAGAGCCACGTTGGCCGAACAGATCAACGCAACGCGTTTCCTGTCCGCCGCCAGATAACCGAGAGCTCGCCAGTAGATTTGCAGAAGGGTCACCCCAGTTACTCCGCCACGCTGTTTATTGTGCACTGCATCATTTTATTCGTACCGGTTGATACGTCGCAAAACAATGGCCGTGTACCCCTTCAGTTCCCCTAGAGCGAACAAAAGATGGCGACGTTCCGAAATCTGCCGTGATCACCTAACGGTTTGAGAAGACAGGTAAAATGTCAGGCATGCGGCGAAATCATGGCAGTTGGCACGTACTGCCACAATTTTAATCAGCAACAATGTCGGGCGGATGACTAAGGCCGAAATCGCCTTTTGGGAAGTATAGAGCGAAACAAAGCTGCAGTGCGCCCTTCCAGGTGAAGGGAGGCCAAACTCTCACTGCTCGTGGCGCCCCTGTCGGACGCCTCAAGCCTTTGATTTCATGCATTCCTCGGTGGCATGTCCTTCAATCGGCAGGCGGCAACGCCGGGCGGGACGGCCTCTCATCCCGCCGTGGCGGCAAAAGTCGCGCCCCGGATCCCAGGCCCGAGCGCATAGTTTTTGAGCAACATGCATCAGGCCGGGATCCTGATGACCACCTCGGCAACTTCGCCGTCCTTCAGTTCGACTGCCGAACCCTTGGTCTTTGCCCCATTCACCTCCAGCGACACGGCCTTGGCCTTATTGTCGCGGATGACGCGAACCTTGAGTTCCGCCCCCAGCATTTTGAGATTTGCCGAGTAGCCGTCCCAGTGGCTCGGCAGCTTCGGCTTGAACTGGACACGCTTGCCGCGCCGCTCGATGCCCAGGATGCCTTCGACAGCAGCCCTGTAGAGCCAGCCGGCAGAGCCGGTGTACCAGGTCCAGCCGCCACGGCCGCCCTTGCCGTTGCCGGCGTTGTCGTCCCCGGCATAGATATCGGCCGCCACGACATAGGGCTCGACACGATAGTGCTCGGCCGTGGCCTCGTCGGTCGCATGGTTGACGGGGTTCAGCATCGAGAAACAGCGATAGGCCTCGTCGACCTGCCCCATCTCGGCAAGCGCGATGACGAACCATGTGGCGGCGTGGGTGTACTGGCCGCCATTCTCGCGCACGCCGGGCGGATAGCTCTTGATGTAACCCGGGTCCTTCTCCGTCTTCGAGAAGGGCGGCGTGAACAGCTTGACGATCTTCAGCTTGTCGTCGACGAGCAGCTTCGTTGCCTGCTCCATCGCGGTCGTCGACCGTGCCGGGTCGCCCTCTCCCGAAAGCACGCTCCAGGACTGGGCGATCGAGTCGATCTTGCACTCCTGCGAGTTGCGGGACCCCAAAGGGGTGCCGTCGTCGAAACTGCCGCGCCGGTACCATTCGCCGTCCCATGCGGTGCTCTCAAGCGCCCGCTTCAGAACATCGGCATGCTTTGCCCAGGCCTGTGCTCGCTTAGCGTCGCCCTCGGCCTTGGCGACGGGGGCGAAATCACCCAGCGTCTTCAGCAGGAACCAGCCGAGCCAGACGCTCTCGCCCTTGCCGTGCTCGCCAACGCGGTTCATGCCGTCGTTCCAGTCGCCGCCGAGGATCAGCGGCAGGCCCGCGGGGCTGCTGCGCTTGATGGCGAGATCGAGCGCACGCGCGCAGTGGTCGTAGAGCGACGCCGTCTTCTTCGAGATTTCCGGGGTGAAGAAGGCATCGTGTTCGCCATCGCCCAGCGGCTGTCCATCGATGAACGCCAATTGCTCCTTGAGGATGGTGGCATCGCCGGTGACCAGCAAATAGCGCGCCGTGGCGTGGGCAAGCCAGACCACGTCATCGGAGATCAGCGTGCGTACGCCAGCACCCGTGCGCGGCAGCCACCAGTGCTGCACGTCGCCTTCGGGGAACTGCCGCCGTGCCGCATTGAGTATCTGGTCGCGCGCCAGTTGCGGGTCATGCGCCAGCAGCGCCAGCGTATCCTGCAACTGGTCGCGGAAGCCGAAGGCACCGCTGGCCTGATAGAAGGCGGAGCGGGCACGGATGCGGCAGGCCAGGCTCTGATAGGGCAGCCAGTGATTGACCATGGCGTCGAGCGCCTTGTCAGGCGTCTCGACCTGGATGGTGTCGAGGAAGCCGCGCCATTCGCGCTCATTGTCGGTCAGCCGCTGGTCGAAGTCCTTGACCTTATGCTCCTGCACCAGCGCGCTCGCCTCCTCGGCGGACTCGGCGTCACCGAGCAGCCAGAGCAGCGTCACGTCGCCGCCAGCCGGGATCTCGACGTCGCGGGCAATCGCCGCGCATGGATCGTCGCCGGCCTCGACACGGCCAGACAGCGCTGCACCACTCAGCACCGCCTGCGGCAGCTCGCTGGAGCCATGCCGGCCCAGGAACTCCGTCCGGTCTGTCGTCACCGAATGAACGCCGCCGTCAGCCGCGAGGAATGCAACGCGCTCGCCGAAATCCAGCCCGTAGGGGTTTTGTGCCAGCAGCGCCCCGCTGGCGGCATCCCGCGACGGGACGATGGTTGCCGCAGTGCGCGACCGGTGCCCGCCGAGCACCCATTCGGCATAGGCATAGACACGCAGCCGCGCCGGCACCGAACCGGAATTCTGGATGCGCAGCCGCGAGATCTTCAGCGGATCGACCGGATCGACGACATGGGTGAGATCCATCGACAATGGTCCGCGCTTCGAGCGGAAGGTCGAGAAACCCTGGCCGTGCCAAGCCTCGTAGGTCATCGTGGGATCGCGCACCACGGCAGCGAGCGGCGAGAATGCCTTGCCGCTGGCCTGATCGTAGATATAGAGGCCCTCGCCCGGCCGGTTCGAGACCGGATCATTCGACCACGGCGTCAACTGGTAGTCGCGGCTGTTTCGGCTCCAGGTGAAGGCAGCGCCCTCGGCGGAGGTATGGAAGCCGAACGAGGCGTTGGAGACGACGTTGATCCACGGCTGCGGCGTCGTGCGGCGGCCGGCCAGGCGCACGACATAATGCCGCCCGTCGCCGTCGAAACCGCCAAAGCCGTTCCACTGGCTGAGACCGCTTCCATCGGCGCTGACATTGGCCACTGCCTGCGAGGCAGGAGTATGCGTCGTGGGTGTCGGCGACGGCAATTCACGCGGAATTGGCAATGCTGCCAGAGCGTCGCGCGCCTGCAGAGCCGCGGCCTCGGCGCGCTCGATCTGGTCGAAGATGGTGCCGTTGCGCGTGTGCAGGACCACCCGGGCGACAGCGAGCAGCGTCTTGTAGGTGGTCTCGTCCATGAGATCGCGGCGCACCGCGAATATGTGCTGGCGAGGTCCGAGCTCCTTGCCGCGCAGGCGGCTGTTTTCGCACAGCGTCTCGACCGCCCGCTGCAGGTCCTGGACATAGGAGGACGCCTGCTCGTTGACGACGACGAAGTCGATCATCATGCCGCGGGTGCGCATATATTCCTGGAAACGCAGCGCCTGGGCAACGATTTCGAGATCGGCGACGTCGCCGATCCTGACCAGGAAGATCGGGAAATCGCCGGAAATGCTTGTCGGCCACAGGCTCGACTGCTTGCCCAGCCCCGAGGCGATGGATTCAGCGGGAAGACGCAGGAACGGATCCGGATAGATCAGATAGCGCGCCAGCTTCTGCACATTGGCGGCATCGGTCAGACTGAGGCCCATATGGCGGGTCTGCACCTGGCTGCGCGTCCAGGCAAGCATGGCCTGGCGGGCAAAGCTCTCCGGATGGTCGAGGCGGGCGATGGCTTCGTCCAGCTCGGTGCGGCCAGCGCCGACGACGGTCCAGAAGGTCAGCGATATCTTCTTGTTGGCCGGCACGCGCACCTGGCGGCGCAGCGAGGCGACGGGATCGAGCGTAAAGCCTGAGTGGCCGCCCAGCCTGGCGCCCGGGTCGAAAGCGGCCGCATCGACGATGGTACGGCCACGGCCGATGAAGGCGCGCCTGTCGGTTTCGGCCTCGGCATCGCGCGCCGATCCGGACGGATCGGTGACGAAATGCACCATGGCGATATCGGGCTCACTGGTCTCGCGCTTGCGCCGCGTGGCGAAGATCGCCGCGTTGTTGGCAGAGATTTCGGTTTCCACGAACATCTTCGAGAAGGCCGGATGCGCGTTGTCGGACGCCTCCAGGCCGAGCACCAGTTCGGCAAAGGAGGTCACTTCGATGTGACGGTCGGACGGACCGTCATTGTAGAGCGTGACCCGACGACCCTCGCCATTGCCTTCCGAGATGACAATGCATTCGACCTCGGAGCGCAACGTGCCCACGGATTTGACGAAGCTCGCCTTGTCGTCGGAGAACAAGGTCTGCGCCTTTTCCTCGGCGGCGCGCTTCGGCTCGGCCGTAGCCGACCACCAATCGCCGGTGCCGGCATCACGCAGGAAGATGTAGGAGCCGAGCCGGTCCTCGATCGGATCCGGCTGCCAGCGTGTGACGGAGAGATCGCCCCAGCGGCTGTAGCCCGAGCCGGTCGCGGTGACCATCACCGAATAGCGGCCGTTCGACATGACGTTGGTCGACCGCAGAGACTGCAGCGGATTGAGCACGATGCGGGTGTCGGGGCTGTCGACTTCGGTCTCGTCCTTGGAGCGTTCGTCGGCCTCGGTCCTGACGGTCGCGGTCGGGATGTCGCGCGGCGCCCTCTCCTGCAGCAAGAGTTCGGCCGATTCGATGACCGGATCGCTGTGGAACCGGTCGCGCATGCGACCTTCGAAGATGGCGTCGGCAACCGCCGCGATCGACATGCCCGAATGGTGGGCCATGTAGTTCTGGACGACGACATGATCCGTGCCTTCCGGCACGCGCTGTGGCGTGAAGTCGACGGCATCGTAGTAGCCGTGGCGGCCAAGCGCCCCGATCTCCCGCAAACGGGCGAGATTCAGCACGGCTTCACGCGGATTGAACTGGGCCGCCAGTATGGTGGCGTAAGGCGCGATCACCGTGTTCTGGCCAAGGCCGCGCTTCAGCCCGAGGCCTGGAACGCCGAAATTTGTGTATTGGTAGGTCAGCTCTCGGTCGCGCGCATTGTAGGCGGCCTCCGAAATGCCCCACGGCACGTTCTTCTGGCGGCCATACTGGATCTGGCGCTTGATGATCAGCTTGCTGGTCTGGTTGAGGATCGAGCCCTGCGGCTCCTTCATCACCAGCGGCGGCATCAGATATTCGAACATCGAGCCGGACCAGGACATCAAGGCGCCCTGGAAACCGATTTCGACGATCGGCCGGCCAAGCCGGAACCAGTGCTCGGTCGGCAGGTCGCCCTTGGCGATGGCGAACAGGCTGGTCAGCCGCGCTTCGGAAGCCAGAAGGTCGTAGCAGCTCTCGTCGAGCTGGTGTTCCTCGACCCGGTAGCCGATCGACAACAGCTTGCGCTCCGGCCGCATCAGGAAGGAGAAATCCATCTCGAAGGCGTAACGGCGCGTGCGCTCGCGCAAGGTGAGCAGCTTGGCACGCAGCGCCTCGACGGCATTGTCGTCGCTGTGCGCGTCATGGACGTGCGCTTCGCAGGTGGCTTCCAGCCTTGCGGCCCAGTCGACGATGACGTCGCTCTGGGGCGACACCGCCTCGGTATGGATGGCGGTGGCCAATTTGCGGATCTCGCCGGCCAGCACAGCCAGGTTGATGGTGCGGATCGACGCCATTTCGGGCTGCGCCTTGATCGTGTCGACAGCGCGCCGCATGCCGTCGAGGCGGTCGGCGAGACGCTGGCGCAGCGGGCGCAACTGACGGCGGTCGTCGGGCAGATCATCGAGGCTTTCGCTGAGGATGGTGACCGTGTCGAGGATGCCTTCGAAATCACCCTGGAGATGGACGGAAGGCGCTTCGGCCCATTCGGCGCAGGCCGCCGCCACCGCCACCAGATGGCCAGCGAGATTGCCGCTGTCGACAGCCGAGATGTAAAGCGGATAGAGCGGCTTCAGTGTCGTCGTGTCGTACCAGTTGAAGAGGTGACCGCGCTCACGCGGCATGCCCTCGATCGTCGCCATGGTGGCGTCGATGCGGGTGATGGCGTCGGACAGGCTGATCCAGCCGAAGTCGCGGGCGGAAACGACGGACAACAGGTAGACGCCGATGTTGGTCGGCGAGGTGCGTGGCGCCACCACCGGCGCCGGGCTTTCCTGAAAATTGTCCGGCGGCAGATGGTGATGTTCTGCCGTCACGAAGCTTTCGAAATAGTGCCACGTGCGCCGCGCCACCGTGCGCAACGTATGGATGTCGGCCTGCGATATGCGCAGCCGATCCTCGGTTTCAGCCGAACGGCTGATCCAGCTGGCGATGGCCGGCGAGCCAATCCAGAACAGGGCGAAGAAGAAGGCGACGAAGGCGCCGGTCGAATCGGCCAACACCGGAATGGCAAGACCGACGAAGCCGATGATCACGGCGCCATACATCATGCCGTAATACGACCCGACATCGTTGTCGCCCGCCTTGTGCGCCTGCGAGGCGGTGCGCCATTCCAAAAGGTTCTGGCGGCTGACGAACAGCCGGTAGAGCGTACGCACGATGGCATCGCCCATCATCCAGGCATTGTGCGCCATCAACACGATCTTCAGCGCCACCATGGCGGTGCCGAAGGCGACGTCGCGCGCCAGGGCCGAGAAATGACCGCGTGGCGTCTGGTCGCCGCTCTTGGGCAGGATGGCGTTGACGATGTCGAATGTCGGCGCCATGAACAGGCTGAGGATCAGCAGGGCCTGCCATTGCGCAGCCTGCGTGAAGGGCAGCAGCGTCCAGCCGGCGATCGCCGCCATCACCCAGAAGATCGGCGTCAGCGAGCGGCGCAGATTGTCGATCATCTTCCAGCGCGACAGCGCCGGCACGCCGGAGCGCGGATCGAGCATGAAGCCGAGCAACTGCCAGTCGCCGCGCGCCCAGCGATGGTGGCGCGAGGCGTCGACCGAGTAGCGGGTCGGATAGTCCTCAACCAGTTCGACGTCGGTGACCAGCGCCGCGCGCGCCAGCGCGCCTTCCAGCAGATCATGGCTGAGGATGGTGTTTTCCTCGATGCGGCCCTGCAGGGCGGCCTCGAAGGCGTCGACGTGATAGAGGCCCTTGCCGGTGAAGGACCCGTCGCCGAAGACGTCCTGGTAGAGATCGGACACGGCAAAGACATAAGGGTCGAGGCCGCGATTGGCCGAAAACACCCGCTGGAAGAACGACGCATCGTCGCCTGATGTCAGCGACGCGGTGATGCGCGGCTGCAGGATCGCGTAGCCGGCGGTGACGACGCGCTTGCTGGCATCGAAATGCGGCCGGTTGAGCGGGTGGCAGAGCTTGCCTACGAGGGTGGCGACCGCGTCACGGGTGGTGCGCGTGTCGGCATCGAGCGTCATCACATGGACGACGTTCTCCGGCAGCGGCACGTCGAGCGGCAGGAACGTGGTGTCGCTGTCGCCGCGCAGCAGAAGGTCGAGCTCGTGCAGCTTGCCGCGCTTGCGCTCCCAGCCCATCCAGGCCCCTTGCGCCGCATTGAAGAGCCGGCGCCGGTGCAGGATGTAGAAACGCGGCGCGCCTTCGGAGGGATAGCGGGCGTTGAGACGGGCGATTTCGGTACGGGCGAATTCGAGAATTTCGGTGTCCGCCGCATCGATCTCGGTCTTCGAGTCTGGCCAGTCCGACAGCAGCGCGAAATGGATTTCATCGGCAGTGTTGGCGAGATGATGCACCTCGATATTGCGGATGTTTTCCTCGACATCGTCGCGCGAGCCGATCAGCGACGGCACCACCACCAGCGTGCGAGCCTCGGGCGGAACGCCGTGTCGGTAATCGTAGCCGACGAGACGCGTCGGTTTCAGGAACAGCGATACGACCGTGTTGAAGAAGGCGAGCGCGCCCTCGCTGGCCGGCACGGCAAAAAGCGCCAACATCAGGACGATCGAGGGCACCGACAGGCCGAGATTGGCAAGCGCGTTGCCGGAGAGGACGAGAAGCAGGGCCGTCAGCGCAAACACCGGTACGACGATGCCGAGCCACCCGGTCTTGCGGAAGGCACGCTTGACTGTCTGGCTGATGGTGGGCCGATAGCCGATCGCCTTCTCCAGCTCCAGCCGGCGTGGGCCGACGAGAAAGAAGCCGACATCGGTGTGGGCGGACCCGGTTAAAACGACGTCGCCGTCACCATCGCTGGCGGCGTGGCCGGCCAACTCGATGGCCATCTCGGCAACGCGATATTCCGAAAGGTTCGAGCGGCGCGCCAATTCCTCGATCGCGGTCCGGTACTGATCGCGCGAGAAGAAGTCGAGCGCGGCGAAATCGGTGCGCTCGCGCAGCACGGTGTCGATGCGGCTGACGCCTTCGAACCAAACCGTCCAGTCGACGTCGTTGATGAGGCGCAGGCCGCGGATGATGTTGCCCGTCGTCACATTGCCGCTGGACAGCGTGTGATGTTCGGAAATGATGATTTCCTCGGCATCGGAGCCGGTCTTTTCGAGCTCGCCTTCCAGCCATTCCAGAGCCTTGCCGGCATTCTGCGATCCATCGCGCAAGCGATAGAGCAACTGGGTGGCGAAGGTGGTGTCCTGCGCGTGGGCGCTGAAATTGGACAGGATCGACTGCCGGTCGGCGCTGTCGTCGGTAGCCAGTACCTTGTCGGCCACATCGTTGGCGATCTGGCGCATCTGGCGGGTGCGATTGACCCGGACGGCCAGCCGGCGGAGATTTTCGATCAGGACGAAGCGCAACAGCGAAGGCAGCGCCCAGAGTTCGCCGATCTTCAGCGGCTCGACCGACTGAAAACCCTGGACGATGGATTTGAACATCGTCGCCGAAACGGAACTGTCCGAATGCGCCACATAGGTCCAGGCCAGCGCCAGCGCGCGCGGCACAGTGCCGTTGTCAGGCAGTTTCAGCGTCGGCAACTGACGATAGAAGCGGCGCGGCAGGTCGCGCTTGACCTGGAAAATGGTCTCTTCGACCAGGTAATTGTTGTCGAGCAGCCATTGTGCCGCCGGCGTGATCGTCTCGCCCCTCGCCTGCGCCGCATTGGTCGACCGGTAGACTTCCAAAATCTTCTTGGCGCTGTCGCGGACACGCGCCTGAAAATCGAAGGGCGTCAGGCCGAACAGATCGGTGAGGTCGCCTTTTGCCAGGCTTTCGCCAAGCAGCCGAAGGCGCTCTTCGGGCAGGTAATTGGAGCGAATCGGCTCTTCCGTGATGGCCGGGAAGCTCGCGCTTGTCTTCTCGATTTGGGCAGGATTCGTCTGAATATTCATTGAAAATTCCGTAAGCGGGCACTGAGCGGCGTCACCGCCACGGCAATGGCCCTAAAACCGGTTCAAATGCAATTGGTTGCATAAACCCCACTTGCCGAAAGTTTGTTTCCGCACCACGACAGGCGTCGTCTCTCAGCAAAACTCAAAGACAAGCACCCCACTTCCCGCCAGGCCAGATCGGCGGAGAGGATTCAGGCTTTTTCGTGATGCCGCCAGCAGCTTACGCTATATTTCGCCGGTGCCGCGATCATGTTTGGAAACAAGCGTTAATCGTTGCCGGCAATGGCGCCGATCCGGATCACGAACAGCGTTGCCTCATGGGCGGGTTGGACGAGCAGGCCGGTGCTGACCGGACCGGACAGCAGCGTGTCGAGCGGACCGAGGCGGACCGGTTCAGCGGCGGGCACGCTGACGTCGCCCTCCAAGCATAGGATGAGCGTTGTGCCGGCTTCAGTCCGGACTTCCACGGGGGCCGAAATCACCAGGCGTTCGACCGAATGCGTCACCCGGCTTCGGCGGGTCATGACATTGAGATCGGTGATCGGCCCGCCGATCAGTGCAGCCGAGGTCTGCACGTCGGCAGGGAAAGAAAACAGGGCCGTCGTCCTGTTTATGGATGTCGGCGGGTGGCCGGCAATCTCAAGGACGATGCCCTCGCCTTCGAGCACGGCAAGGGTGCGATCGATCCCGGCAAATTGCGAGAAAGGACCGCTCAGTTCGACGCGCGCCATCGAGACGCGCCAGTCGAAGTCGTCGAGACCGGCACCCGAGGGCGAAACGGCGATTTCCGTCGTCACGCCGCCGCCGTTCTTCCACGGCATCGACCGGTATTCGGCTGCCCGCAGGATGCGCATCGGTTCAGCCAATCAGCCGAGAATGCCGGGCAAATTGAGCTGGTGCTCCTTGGCGCATTCGATGGCGACGTCGTAGCCGGCATCGGCATGGCGCATGACACCGGTCGCCGGATCGTTCCACAACACCCGCTCCAGGCGCCTTGCGGCGTCCGGCGTGCCGTCGGCGACGATGACCATGCCGGCGTGCTGCGAGAAACCCATGCCGACGCCGCCGCCATGGTGCAGCGACACCCAGGTGGCGCCGGACGCCGTGTTGAGCAACGCGTTGAGCAGCGGCCAATCGGACACAGCGTCCGAGCCGTCCTTCATGGATTCCGTTTCGCGGTTTGGCGAGGCGACCGAGCCGGAATCGAGGTGATCGCGGCCGATGACGACAGGCGCCTTCAGCTCACCCTTGGCCACCATCTCGTTGAAAGCGAGTCCGAGCCTGTGGCGGTCGCCAAGGCCGACCCAGCAGATGCGCGCCGGCAGGCCCTGGAAGGCGATGCGCTCGCGCGCCATGTCGAGCCAATTGTGCAGATGGGTGTTGCCGGGCGTCAGTTCGCGCACCTTGGCGTCGGTCTTGTAGATATCCTCAGGATCGCCGGAAAGGGCTGCCCAGCGGAACGGCCCGATGCCACGGCAGAACAGCGGGCGGATATAGGCCGGCACGAAGCCGGGGAAGGCAAAGGCGTTCTCGAACCCCTCCTCCTTGGCCACCTGGCGGATGTTGTTGCCGTAGTCGAGCGTCGGCACGCCGGCGTTCCAGAACGCCACCATCGCCTCGACATGTTCGCGCATGGAGGCGCGGGCTGCCTTCTCGACTTCCTTGGGGTCGCTGACGCGCTTCTCGCGCCACTCGGCCATCGTCCAGCCCTTCGGCAGGTAGCCGTTGATGGGATCATGCGCCGAGGTCTGGTCGGTGACCATATCGGGGCGAATGCCACGCCGGAACATTTCCGGGACGATCTCGGCCGTATTGCCAAGCAGGCCGACCGATTTCGCCTCGCCGGCCTTGGTCCAGCGTTCGATCTTTTCCAGCGCCTCGTCGAGCGTGTCGGCGCGCTCGTCGACGTAGCGGGTGCGCAGGCGGAAATCGATCGAGTCCGGGTTGCATTCGATCGCCAGGCAGCAGGCGCCGGCCATGACGGCGGCGAGCGGCTGGGCGCCACCCATGCCGCCGAGACCGCCGGTCAGTATCCATTTTCCCTTGAGATTGCCGCCATAGTGCTGGCGGCCGGCCTCGACGAAGGTCTCGTAGGTGCCTTGCACGATGCCTTGCGTGCCGATGTAGATCCACGAGCCGGCCGTCATCTGGCCGTACATCATCAGGCCCTTCTTATCGAGCTCGTTGAACTTTTCCCAATTCGCCCAGTGCGGCACCAAATTGGAGTTGGCGATCAGCACGCGCGGGGCGTCCGGGTGGGTCCGGAACACGCCAACCGGCTTGCCGGACTGGACCAGCAAAGTCTCGTCATCGGCCAGCGTCCTCAAGGAGGCGACGATGCGGTCGAAGTCGTTCCAGGTGCGCGCCGCCCGGCCGATGCCGCCATAGACGACCAGCTCGTTGGGATTTTCTGCAACATCCGGGTCGAGATTGTTCATCAGCATGCGCAGCGGCGCTTCCGTCAGCCAGGAGCGCGCGCTGATTTCGGTGCCGCGCGGGCTGCGGACTTCGCGGATGTTGTGGCGAGGATTGTTCATGGCGTCACTCCATAAAGGACCTGATGTCAGACGCGCGCCCAGGATGTCGCGGTCTCGAGGATTTTCCGCAGCGTGGCGCGGATCGGTGCTGCGAACTCGGCGTCATAGGGCACCGGCCAATTGTCCGGCGTACCCTTGCCATCTGGCTCGCGCATATAGCCGCGGTTGGAGAGTTCCATCTGCAGCGCATGCACGCCTTGTTGCGGCTGGCCGAAATGGCGTGTGATCCAGCCGCCCTTGAAGCGGCCGTTGATGACAAAGGTTTCACCGGTTTCGGCCATGATCTGGCCGACCATCGCCTGCAGCGTCGGATCGGCGCTCCTGCCGTCATTGGTGCCGAGGTTGAAAACCGGCAGCGTGCCTTCAAACAGGCGCGGCAGCACTGAACGGATCGAGTGGCAGTCATAGAGGACGATCTTTTCGTGCAGGCCACGCAACCGGTCGATCTCGACCTGCAAGGCGGCATGGTAGGGCACGAAGAATTTCTCGCGACGCTCGTCGATCTCCGACGGCCCCGGTTCTTCGCCCTCGCGATAGAGCGGATCGCCATCGAAAGTCTCGGTCGGGCAAAGGCCGGTCGTCGCCTGGCCGGGGTAAAGCGAGGCGCCGGAGGGATCGCGGTTGACGTCGATGACGGTGCGCGAGATCGCGGTGTGCACCACCGTCGCCCCGAGGCCGGCAGCAAAGTCATAGAGATTATCGATCCACCAATCGCAGTCGCGGCGGCCGAGCCAGGGCGAGACCAGCCGATTCTCAAGGCCGGCGAGGTCGATGCCGGTGTGCGGGATCGACACCAGCAACGGCGCTGTGCCGGGCGTGACCGTCAGCCAGGGCGCGCTTGCCATCACATCGCTCCGGAAACCGACGGCAGAGCCACGCCGCCGGCGGCCTCGATGGCCGCACCGCTGCGCACCATGGCGATGGCTTTTTCCATATCGGGGTGGAAATGGCGGTCATTGTCGAGATGCGGCACTTCGGCCCGGACCAGCTTGCGCACTGCCTCCAGGGCGTCGCTCGAGGCCAGCGGCGCATGGAAATCGCAGCCTTGGGCCGCGGCCAGCAATTCGATGCCGATCACGGCGGTGGCGTTCTCGACCATCCCGATCAGCCGGCGCGCACCGTGCGCGGCCATCGAAACATGGTCTTCCTGGTTTGCCGAGGTGGGGATCGAATCGACGCTGGCCGGATAGGCTTTCTGCTTGTTCTCCGAAACGAGCGCCGCCGCCGTCACCTGCGGGATCATGAAGCCGGAGTTCAGGCCGGGCTTCGGCGTCAGGAAGGCCGGCATGCCGGACAGCGCCGGATCGACAAGCATGGCGATGCGGCGTTCCGACAGCGAACCGATTTCGCAGATGGCGAGCGCGATCATGTCGGCGGCGAAGGCCACCGGCTCGGCGTGGAAATTGCCGCCGGAAAGCGCGGTGTCATCCTCGGCGAAGATCAGCGGATTGTCGGTGACGCCATTGGCTTCGGTGCCCAGCGTGTCGGCCGCCTGGCGCAGCACGGTGAGTGCAGCGCCCATCACCTGCGGCTGGCAGCGCAGGCAATACGGATCCTGCACGCGTTCGTCGCCAACCCGATGCGATTCACGGATGGCGCTGCCGGCCATCAGATTGCGCAGGGCGTCGGCCGTCTCGATCTGGCCGGGATGCTTTCTCAGCACATGGATGCGCGGATCGAAGGGGGCGTCGGACCCTTTTGCCGCGTCGGTCGACAGGGCACCGGCGACCAGCGCCGATTGGTAGAGCACTTCGGCCTCGAACAAGGCGGCCAGCGCATAGGCGGTCGAAAACTGGGTGCCGTTGAGCAGCGCCAGGCCCTCCTTGGCGCCCAGCGTCACCGGTTCCAATCCATGCGAGACGAAGGCGACCTTGGCCGGGAAACGGCCATGCGGGGTGAAGCATTCGCCGACGCCGATCATCACCGCCGTCATGTGCGACAGCGGGGCGAGGTCGCCGGAGGCGCCGACGGAACCTTGCGCCGGCACCACCGGGATGACGTCGTTGGCCAGCATTGCTTCCAGCAATTCGATGGTTTGCGGCCGCACGCCCGACGCGCCCTGCGCCAGGCTGGCGAGCTTCAGCGCCATCATCAGCCTGCAGACAGCAACCGGCATCGGCTCGCCAACGCCGGCGGCGTGCGACAGGACGATGTTGCGCTGCAAGGTCTCGAGATCCTCGGCCGGGATGCGGACGCTGGCCAGTTTGCCGAAGCCGGTGTTGATGCCATAGACCGGCTCGCCCTTGGCAACGATCCTGGCGACAGCCTCGGCGCTCGCCTTGATCTTTGGCCGGCAGGCATTGTCCAGCTTGGGCACGGCGCCACGATAGATGGCGCGCCAGTCGGCCAGCGTCGCATTGCCGGGCTTCAGGGTCAGTTCGGTCATTGTCCTCTCCAGATGCGGGCATGCAGTGGGTTGAAGCCCATGCGATAGACGAGTTCGGCGGGGCGCTCGATGTCCCAGATCGCCAGGTCGGCGGATTTTCCGGCTTCCAGCGTGCCGGTTTCACCCAGCAAACCAAGCGCGCGGGCGGCCTCGCGGGTGACGCCGGCGAGGCATTCATCGACCGTCAGGCCGAACAGGGTCGCGGCCATGTTCATGGTCAGAAGCAGCGAGGTCAGCGGCGAAGTGCCGGGATTGTTGTCGGTGGCGACAGCCATCTTGACGCCGTGCTGGCGAAACAGGCCGATCGGCGGCTTCTTGGTTTCGCGAATGAAATAGTAGGCGCCGGGCAAGATCGTCGCCACGGTTCCGGCCTTGGCCATCGCCGCTGCACCGGCATCATCGGTGTATTCGAGATGGTCGGCCGACAGCGCACCGTAACGGGCGGCGAGTTCGGCGCCATGCAGGTTGGACAGCTGGTCGGCATGGAGCTTGACCGGCAGGCCTGCTGCTTTGGCCGCATCGAAGACGCGCGCCATCTGTTCCGGCGAAAAGGCGATGCCTTCGCAGAAACCGTCGACGGCATCGGCCAGCCCCTCGGCGGCAACCGATGGAAGAATCTTATTGGCGACCAGATCGATAAAGTAGTCCTTGTCGCCCTTGGCTTCCGGCGGCAGCGCGTGAGCGCCGAGGAAGGTCGTGCGGATCGTCACCGGCCGCTGGTTGCCCAACTGCCGTGCGGCACGCAGCGACTTCTTCTCGTTTTCGAGGTCGAGGCCATAGCCGGACTTGATCTCGACGGTGGTCACGCCTTCGGCGATCAGCGCATCGAGGCGCGGCAGCGATTGAGTGACCAGTTCATCTTCGCTGGCGGCGCGCAAGGATTTGACCGACGAAACAATGCCGCCGCCGGCCCGGGCGACCTCTTCATAGGTGGCGCCGGCCAGCCGCATCTCGAATTCGTTGGCGCGGTTGCCGGCATGGACCAGATGGGTGTGGCAGTCGATCAGGCCAGGCGTGATCCAGCGGCCCTCGCAATCGACCGTCTCGGCGCCCTGGGCAAGTGTTGGGGGCAGCTCCGACTCGAGGCCGGCATAGACAATGCGGCCGTCACGCGCAGCGACCGCGCCATGTTCGACAACCCCTAGTCGGGCCGACCCTTCGGCCATGGTCGCGAGCCGCGCATTGCGCCACAGACGAAGATCCCCTGCCCGGCTTTTGTTCTGTCCAGCCATCATCTTTTCCGTTTCAATCGATGACGATTATGTATATACATATTGAAACGCACTGCAAGTGCCATCATCGCATGAGAGACAGAGAACCGGAGAGAAAAGTGGCAGCGATCTTTGCGGAACAGGCGCTCCTTCCCGATGGCTGGCGCGATAATGTGCGGCTCACCCTGGCCGAGGGACGCATCACGGCCGTTCAGCCTGGCGCCGCAGCGGCAGCCGGCGACGAACGCCACGCGATCCTGTTGCCCGGCATGCCCAATTTGCACAGCCACGCCTTCCAGCGCGGCATGGCCGGCCTTGCCGAACTTCGCGGCCCCTCCGCCGACAGTTTCTGGAGCTGGCGCGAGGTGATGTACCGCTTTGCCCTGTCGATGACGCCCGATCAGGTCGAGGCGGTTGCAGCACAACTCTATGTCGAGATGCTGGAGGCCGGGTTTTCCCGCGTCGGCGAGTTTCACTATCTGCATCACGACCGCGATGGAAAATCCTACGCCAATCTTGCCGAGATGGCCGAGCGCATCGCGGCGGCGGCCGGCGAAACAGGTATCGGCCTGACGCTTTTGCCGGTGTTTTATGCGCACTCGTCTTTCGGCGGCGCCGCGCCAAACCAAGGCCAGCGGCGATTCATCAACGATGTGAATCGGTTCTCGCGGCTTGTTGAGAAATGCCGCGAATTGGTTCGCGCGTTGAATCAGGCTGTCGTCGGCGTCGCTCCGCACAGTTTGCGTGCCGCGACGCCGCAGGAGCTAGCCGAAGTCGCCGCGCTGGCGCCGGAGGGGCCGATTCACATCCATATCGCCGAGCAAGTGAAAGAGGTCGAGGACTGTCTTGCCTGGTCCGGCGCGAGGCCCGTGGAGTTTTTGCTCGCCAATGCCAAGGTCGACAAGCGCTGGTGCCTGATCCACGCCACGCACATGACCGATGCGGAAACCGTTGCCATGGCCAGGAGCGGTGCCATCGCCGGTCTTTGCCCGATCACCGAGGCCAATCTCGGTGACGGCACTTTTGCCGCGCCGCTGTTCAGGGAACATGGCGGCCGCTATGGCGTCGGCTCCGATTCCAACGTGCTCATCGGCCTGCCCGACGAATTGCGCCAGCTCGAATATTCACAGCGCCTCGCCCACCGCGCCCGCAATGTGCTGGCGGTCGCCGGCGGCTCGACCGGCCGGGCGCTGTTCGATGCCGCGCTGGACGGGGGCAGCGTCGCCCTTGGCGCCGGCATCTCGCAGATCGCCGCCGGCGCATCCGCCGATCTCGTCTCGCTCGATCCCAAAAATCCCTCGCTGGCCGGCAAGAGCGGCGACGCGATCCTGGACGCCTGGATCTTCGCCAATGGCGGCAAGGTCGACTGCGTCTGGGTGCATGGGCTCAAGCAGGTCAGCGGCGGCAGGCATGTGAAGCGAGAGGCTATCGCCGAGCGGTTTCGCAGCGTGATGACGGCGCTTTCGGCATGAGCATGGCCGGCACAGTGGTAGCGGACGGTGGCGGCTCGCTGCACCAGCGCATCCTGACCGACATCAGTGAGAAGATCACGTCCGGCGCCTGGGCGCCCGGCCATCGCATCCCGTTCGAGCACGAACTGAGCGTGCAATACAATTGCTCGCGCATGACGGTGAACAAGGCGCTGTCACAGCTTGCCAAGGCCGGGCTGATCGAACGTCGCCGCCGCTCAGGCAGCTTTGTGCGCCGGCCGCAGTCGCAAGCGGCGGTGCTGGAAATCCACGATATCCGCATCGAGGTCGAAGCGCTCGGCCTGCCTTACCGCTACGAGCGCGTCGCTCGGCACAAAAGGCGCAGCAGCGCCGAGGATCGGGCCTCGCTGGAATTGGGCTTGGCCGGACCGGTTCTGGCGCTGGAATGCGGGCATTTCGCCGGCGAGCGGCCGTTCGCGCATGAGCAGCGGCTGATCAACCTCACCGCCGTGCCTGAAGCAGCCGATGAGGAATTCCTGGCCATAGCGCCAGGGCCATGGCTGATCGGCCGCGTGCCGTGGAGCGAAGCCGAACACCGGATTCGCGCTGTCGCCGCCGACAGGCATATAGCGGCCGCACTCGACATCGAAGCCGGCGCGCCGTGCCTGGTGGTCGAGCGGCGGACATGGAGCGCCGAGCATCCGGTCACCCATGTGCGCTTTACCTACGCGGCCGAGAGCCACACGCTGGTGGCAAGGTTCAGGCCGCAGGGGTAGTCTTTCTTCACCCTCCCCCTTGTGGGGAGGGTCGGCGAGCCGGCATTGCGAAGCAATGGTGGCGAAACGGGGTGGGGGTGCGGCGCCGGGGGGGGGGGGGGGGCCGGGGCGGCGGGGGGGGGGCGCGCGCCCCCCCGGCGCGGACGACACGACAAGGCCACAGGAAGAAAAGATAGATAA
>NZ_JBVVQX010000017.1:0-11648 GCF_055811675.1 Mesorhizobium sp. WSM4808 | reverse complement strand
CCCCGCCGCCCCGCCCCCGCCCCCCCCCCCCGCCGCGGGGGGCGGGGGGGGCGCCCCCCCCCCCCCCCCCTCCCCCCGCCCTGCGCGCGCCCGGGGGGGCCCCCCGCGGCGCCGACCCCCACCCCGCTGCTTTGCAGCGACCCTCCCCACAAGGGGGAGGGTAAAAACTCAAATCGCAGCGGTAATAATGATCTCGACCAGATAGTCCGGGGTGGCGAGCTTTGCTTCGCCGGTGGCACGGGCTGGCGTGTTGCCCTGCGGCACCCACTTGTCCCATTCCGCGTTCATCTCGGCAAAGGTGCTCATGTCGGCCAGCCAGATGATCGCCTGCAGGATCTTGGTCTTGTCGGAGCCAGCCTTGGCCAGCAATTCGTCGACAGCCGCCAGGATGTCCCTGGTCTGCGAAGCGACGTTGCCGGTTGGCTGGCCGACCTGACCAGCCAGATAGACGGTATTGCCATGGATGACGATCTGGCTCATGCGCGGGCCGACATCGATGCGACGAATGCTCATTGGATGGTTCCTTCCTGTAACGGTTGCGCTTCTTTAGAGTCGCGGCCGGCTTGGGGCAAGGTCGCCAGGTCGAATCCCCTTGGGCCAACGGCATATGGCATGCACACACGGCAAGTTGACCCTGCGGCCGCAATTCCGCCGGATTGGCTTGTTGACTAATGTAATAACATCACATATCCAATCGGCCGCTGCCAGCAGCCGGATTTCGCCGCCTACGGATCGCAGAATGACAAATACCTGCCTGACATTCCGCGACCTGACGCTTGGCTATGGCAGCCATCCGGCGATCCATCATCTCGACGGCACCATCCGCAAGGGCTCGCTGACCGCTGTGGTCGGCGCCAACGGCTCCGGCAAATCGACGCTGATGAAAGGCATTGTCGGCGTCCTGAAGCCAATGGCCGGCGAGGTTATCCGCGCGCCCGGTGTACGTGCCGCCTATCTGCCGCAGCAATCGGAGCTCGACCGCTCTTTTCCAGCGCGCGTGGTCGATCTGGTTTCGCTCGGCCTGTGGCCACGACGCGGCCTGCTTGGCCGCTACACCAAGGAAGATCGCGATGACGTCAGCAAGGCGCTGATGGCGGTCGGCCTCGGCGGCTTTGAAAAGCGCCCGATCGACACGCTGTCAGGCGGCCAGTTGCAGCGCACGCTGTTTGCGCGCGTCCTGCTGCAGGACGCCGACCTCATCCTGCTCGACGAACCCTTCAACGCCGTCGACGCCAAGACGGTCGGTGACCTCATTGCCCTGATCAAGCACTGGCACGGCGAGGAACGCACCATCATGGTTGTCGTCCACGATCTGGACCTGGTGCGGCAGAATTTCCCCGAAACGCTGCTTCTCGCCCGCCAGCCGATCGCCTGGGGCGAAACCAGGGAAACGCTGAAACCTGACAACCTGTTGCGCGCCCGCCGCTTCCACGAAGCCTGGGAAGAAAATGCACCCTGGTGCGAGCCGGGCGAGGACGCTCATGGTGACGATCACCATGGCCACGATCACCATGACCATCGACACGGCGTCGGACCGAGGGCTGCCTGATGGACATGCTTTACGGTCTTGTCATCGCGCCCTTCGCCGATTTCGGCTTCATGCAGCGGGCTTTGATCGGTTCGCTGATGCTGTCGCTCGGCGCCTGCCCTATCGGCGTCTTCCTGATGCTGCGGCGCATGAGCCTGTCGGGCGACGCGATGGCGCATGCAATCCTGCCCGGCGCGGCCGCCGGCTTCCTGTTCTATGGGCTGGAGATCCTGCCGATGACCATCGGCGGCCTGATCGCCGGCGTCATCGTCGCGCTCGGCGCCGGCGCCGTCTCGCGCTTCACCATACAGCGCGAGGACGCCTCGATGGCGGCGTTCTATCTGATTTCGCTCGCCATCGGCGTGCTGATGGTGTCGATCCGCGGTTCCAGCGTCGATCTCATGCATGTGCTGTTCGGCACCGTGCTGGCGCTCAACGATGAGGCCCTGACGCTGATCGGCGGCATCGTCGCGGTGACGCTGGTCAGCCTCGCCATCTTCTGGCGGGCGCTGGTCGCCGAATGCCTCGACCCGCTGTTCCTGCGCTCGGTCAGCCGGCTCGGCAGTCCGGTGCATTTCATCTTCCTCGGCATTGTCGTGCTCAACCTTGTCGGCGGCTTCCAGGCACTCGGCACGCTTCTGTCGGTTGGGCTGATGATGCTGCCGGCCGCAGCTGCCCGCTTCTGGACAGCTCGCGTCGAGCCGATGTGCGTGCTGGCGGTGCTGATCGGCTTCGCCTCCTGCGTCGCCGGGCTGCTTCTGTCGTATCACGCGTCGCTGCCATCCGGCCCGGCCATCATCCTGTCGGCCGGCGTCGTCTATTTCGCCTCGATCCTGTTTGGCACGCGCGGCATTCTGCGCGCGCGCATCATCCATCACCGTCACAGAACGGCCTGATCCCCGCCCCTAGAAGGAGACCCGTCTATGCTGAAATCGATTCATGCCGCCCTGGCGATGAGCGTTATAACATTAACCGCCTTTGGGGCATCGTCGGCCTTGGCGGCACCGCTGAAAGTGGTCGCCAGCTTCACCGTCATTGCCGATTTCGCCAAAAATGTCGGCGGCGACCGTATCCATGTCACCACCATTGTCGGGCCGGATGGCGACGCCCATGTCTACGAGCCTAGCCCGGCCGATGCGGTGGCCATGGCCAAGGCCGACATCGTTCTGGTCAACGGCCTGCATTTCGAAGGTTTCCTGCAGCGGCTGGTCGATGCCAGCGCCACCAAGGCGTCTATCATCACCTTGACCAAGGGCGTGACGCCGATCGATTTCAAACCTGAATTCGCCGATGCCGACGCGGCCGAAGGTGCCGGCACCGGCGGCGGCAAGACGGTCACCGATCCGCACGCCTTCCAGTCGATCGCCAATGCCAGGATCTACGTGAAGAACATCGCCGAGGCTTTCTGCGCGGCGGATGCGGAAGGCTGCGTCAGCTACCAGACCAATGCCGCCACCTACACGAAGAAGCTCGACGCGGTCGAAGGCGAAGTGAAAGCGGCGATCGCCTCAATCCCGGAGAGCAAACGCGTCGTCATCACCTCGCATGACGCCTTCGGCTATTTCGAACACGCATACGGCCTGACCTTCCTCGCTCCGCAAGGCATCTCGACCGACTCCGAGCCATCCGCCGCAGACGTCGCCAAACTGGTCAATCAAGTGAAGCAGGACAAGGCGGCTGCGATCTTCGTCGAGAACATCACCAACCCGCGCCTGATCGAACAGATCGCCAGCGAAACCGGCATCAAGGTCGGCGGCACGCTCTATTCGGATGCGCTGTCGCAGCCCGACGGCCCGGCCGCGACCTATATCGACATGATGCACAACAACATCCGTCAGATCAAAGGCGCCATTCTCGGCAGCTGAGTTTGAAGGATTGTCCAGCCGGGCCGCTCGGCCCGGTTGGATTTTCTGGCGAGCAATGTCTATTTGGCAGAGAATTCCCTCGGTACGGATTGCCGCCCATGTCGGGGAGTGGCAAGACTGCCACCTGACCAGTTTGCGAGGATGCTGCCATGGAATACCGCGAAATCAGCGAGGACTATTCGGTTTCGGGCCAGATCCAGCCTGAGGACGTCGCCGCCATCAAGGAAGCCGGCTTCAAAAGCGTGATCTGCAACCGGCCCGATGACGAACAGCCCGGCCAGCCTTCTGCCGACACCGTCAAGGCAGCGGTCGAAGCCGCAGGGCTCGCTTTCCGCTACATTCCGGTGATCAGCGGCCAGATCACCACCGAGAATGTCGAGGATCAGGCCGAAGCGCTCGAAGAACTCGATGGCCCGGTCTTCGCCTATTGCCGCTCCGGCGCCCGCTGCACCAATCTCTATGGGCTGATCCAGCAGTCGAAGGGTTGAAGAGCCACGCAATTCCAATACGGCTGGCCGATTCAGCTCCTTGCCCCTCTATCTTTGATGTACTCGAGGTAGAGCAACGCCAGACCTATACTAATGAAGGTTCCCCTTACACCATCGTTGCCGTCTGCTACCAAGTATGCAAAGAAGCTTCCTATCATAAGATACACCAACGACTACAGCAAATTTCTGAAGGAAATTCTCTCGCCAACTGGCTTTATGTATCCTATTACTACAACAATCGGAGGCACAAGATAGATGGATTTTGGCACAAGGTAAACGGCAATGAGCGTTGTCGCCAATAAAACGGCAGATATCGATAGAGACAACAGCATATAGTATCGCGTTGACTTTCTTCCATGTCGCTTCCTGTATCTATAATCAAATCGGTAGCGCGCCGGTTTCCTTCAGCGTTTCCAGCACGATCGCTGTCTTCACGTGCTGCACGGATTCGTGTGGCAGGAGCACGCCGTTGACGAATTCAGACAGCGATTTCAAGTCGGGCGTCACCACTTTCAGGATGTAATCCATCTCGCCGGTCAGCGCGTGCGCTTCCTGCACCTCAGGCAGCCGCGCCACCAGTTCACCGAAGCGCCGCGCATTGTCGCGGTTGTGCGTGGCGAGCGTGACCGAAATGACGTTGACCAGGGAAAAACCGAGCTTGTCGCGGTCGAGAACGGCGCGATAGCCCTTGATAAAGCCGTCCTCCTCCAGCCGCTGGCGGCGGCGCGAGCATTGCGACGCCGACAGGTTCACCCGCTCCGAAAGATCGTTGTTGGTCAGCCGCGCATCACCCTGCAACAGCGCCATTATCTTGCGGTCAAACTGGTCAATGCGCGCCTCATCCATGGTTTTTCCTCACATCATGCACGCTTCACGCATGACATCATCATTTCAAGCGTTTGAATGCAAGCACCGTGCGCCTCCTCCGCGTTATGATCGTGTCAAATGGCCTTTTCAGGCCAGGCCAGCTTTCGGAGGAATATCATGGGTCCATTCCCGCACGACGCCCCGCCCGCCAGGATCGGCAAGGACAACCCGGCCGGCACCGACGGCTTCGAGTTTGTCGAATTCGCGCATGCGGAGTCGGAGAAACTGGCCGAACTGTTCACCCGCATGGGCTATCTCGCCGTGGCCAGGCACCGCACGAAAGACGTCACCATCTGGCGGCAGGGCGACATCAACTATGTCGTCAATGCCGAGCCCGGCTCGCATGCGATGAAGTTCGTCGACAAGCACGGCCCCTGTGCTGCCTCGATGGCCTGGCGGGTGGTGGATGCCAAACACGCTTTCGATCATGCGGTTGCCAAGGGCGCCATGCCTTACGAAGGCGCCGACAAAGCGCTCGACGTGCCAGCAATCATCGGCATTGGCGGCTCGCTGCTCTACTTCATCGAGACCTATGGCAAGAAGGGTTCGGCCTATGATGCCGAGTTCGAATGGCTGGGCGCTCGCGACCCACGGCCGGAAGGCGTCGGCTTCTACTATCTCGATCACCTGACCCACAATGTCTATCGCGGCCAGATGGACAAATGGTGGGATTTCTACCGCAATCTGTTCGGCTTCAAGCAGATCCATTTCTTCGACATCGACGGCAAGATCACCGGCCTGGTGAGCCGCGCCATCACCTCGCCCTGCGGCAAGATCCGCATTCCGCTCAACGAGTCCAAGGACGAGACCAGCCAGATCGCCGAATATCTGAAGAAATACAATGGCGAGGGCATCCAGCACATCGCTGTCGGCACCGACGAGATCTATGCCGCCACCGACAGGCTGACCGAGAACGGGCTGAAATTCATGCCCGGTCCGCCGGAGACCTACTACGACATGTCGTACGACCGCGTGAACGGCCATGACGAACCGATCGAGCGCATGAAGAAGCACGGCATCCTGATCGATGGAGAAGGCGTCGTCGATGGCGGCACGACCAAGATCCTGCTGCAGATCTTTTCGAAAACCGTGATCGGGCCGATCTTTTTCGAGTTCATCCAGAGGAAGGGCGACGAAGGTTTTGGCGAAGGCAATTTCCGCGCGCTGTTCGAATCGATCGAGCAGGACCAGATCAAGCGCGGGGTGATCAAGGTGGACGGCAAAGCGGCGTAAGGTTACTCTCGCTGCGGCCCGGCTTTGGCTTAAGGTTGGGCCTAGCGAGGTCGAGCCGTGCACGTCTCTATTACGGAAGCCAGAGCCAAACTGTCGGAACTCGTCAGACGTGCAAATGCCGGCGAGGAGATCGTAATCACCCGGCGCGGCAGGGTCGTAGCGCGTCTCTTGCCGCCCCCCGGCAAGGAAAGACCTATCGGCGCCACCGCTGCTCTGAAAGGGCCGAGCGGCTTGACGATTAATTAGAGCCCCAACCGCTCGACCTCTCTCTCCCTCAGCTTCGCATCATAATAGAGCAGAAACTCATCCAGTTGCGGCGGCTTGACCGACGTCCCCGAAAGCATGGCGTGCACCTGGCCGCGATGATGGATGTCGTGCAGGAAGACATGGGCGAGGATGTCGCCGATGCGCTCGGGGATCATGCCGTCCTCGCGCCGGTCGGTGATAACCTGCCGATCGAGGTCGTCGGCCGACAGTCTATCGCAAAAGGCGATCAGCCGCCGGTCGGCTGCGACCTGCACCGCAAACAACGCCCCCGGCTCGTCGAGGGGCACGAAGTCGTCATGGGCGGCAGCACCGAGACCACCCTCTTCGAGAAAATCGAGGTAGAGAAGATCGACCGCAAGGATGTGGTTGAGCGTCGCCTTGATCGATGGAAAGAAGCTGGTGCGTTCGGCCTCGAACTCGCCTGGCTGGAGCGACAGCACCGCGCGGTAGAGCCGGTCGTTCGACCACAGATTGTTGCCGGCCATACGGCGCAGATGGTCGAGCAGGTTCACGAGATCATCCCCCTGCCCGCATCAGATGCAAGCCTGCCCCCATGATCGCGAATCCGGCAAGAACGATCAGCAGAAGCCGGTTCATGCGCCGCCGCATGGCTTGCGTTTCCTCGTCGCGCGCGACGTTCATGTTGGTGATGGTGTGGAACATCATCGCCTTGCGCGGAAAGCCGCTGCGGTTGGTCAGGCCGGGCGATCGCGCCTCAATGCGGTAGCTCAGCCGGATCGCCTGGATGAAGACCGCCAGTATGGCGAGTGCCCAGACACCGGCCAGAAGATAGTCCCCCGTCATGCCCTTACCTCTCGTATTTCTCGACTTTCTGCTCAATGGCGCCGAAGATCGAATGCCCAGCTTTGTCCTTCATCTCGATGCGCACCGTGTCGCCGAAGCGCAGGAACGGCGTTTTGGATTCGCCTGACACAATGGTCTCGATCATGCGCAGTTCGGCGATGCAGGAATAGCCAGCGCCACCGGCCGAAACAGGCTTGCCCGGCCCGCCGTCGAGCTTGTTGGAGACGGTCCCCGAGCCGATGATCGTGCCGGCCGCCAATGGCCGTGTCCTTGCTGCGTGAACGATCAGCGCCGGAAAATCGAAGGTCATGTCGATACCGGCATTGGCCCGGCCGAACGGCTTGCCGTTGAGATCGGCGAGCAGCGGCAGGCTGACCTTGCCGCCGTCCCAGGCATCACCCAGTTCGTCCGGCGTCACCGCGACAGGCGAAAACGCCGAGGACGGTTTTGACTGGAAAAAACCGAAACCTTTGGCCAGTTCCGGTCCGGTGAGCGCGCGCAGCGTGACGTCATTGACCAGCATGACCAGCCGGATCGCCGCGCGCGCCTCATCGACACTGGCGCCCATCGGCACGTCGTCGACAATGACGGCGACTTCGCCTTCCATGTCGATGCCGAAGGCTTCGTCAGCCATGCGGATCGGATCGCGTGGCGGAATGAAAGAATCTGAGCCGCCCTGGTAGATCAGCGGGTCGGTCCAGAAGCTCGCAGGCATCTCGGCGCCGCGCGCTTTGCGCACCAGTTCGACATGATTCACATAAGCCGAGCCGTCGGCCCATTGATAGGCGCGCGGCAGCGGCGAGTGGGCGTCATGCTCGTGGAAGCGCTCCGCCGGCACCGCATTGTTCTCAAGCGATTCCGCTATTGTCGCGAGATGCGGGGCGATGCGGCGCCAGTCGTCGAGCGCCGCCTGCAGCGTGCGCACCAGGAACGAGGCGTCGGTGAAGCGTGTCAAGTCGCGCGAGACGACGACGAGTTTTCCGTCGCGCGTCCCGTCCTTCAATGTGGCAAGCTTCATGCAGTTTCCTCTCCTTGTGCAGCTTTCTCGCTGCTTAACTCCACAACAAGGCCGTCGCGGGCGATCGTCAAGTCGCCGGCCCATGTTTTCCTGACAGCGTCAGTCCAGTCGGCCTCGCCGATCTTGGCGTCGTCGGCCGGAATGAGGTGGTTGAGCACCAACCTCTTCACGCCGGCATCGCTGGCGATGATGCCGGCCTCTTCGGCAAAGCTATGGCTGGCGAGCAGGTGGCCTTTCAGCCGCGCGCCATTGCCGGTCCTGGCCACCAGCCGCTCGATGCCTTCCTCCAGCATGGCTTCATGGACGAGGATATCGGCGCCTTGGGCAAAATCCGCGAGCGGCGGAAAGAAGGCCGTGTCAGCGGAGAACACCACGCTTTTCCCGCTGTGTTCGAAGCGCAGGGCAAAACAGTCGGTCACCGGCGGATGCTCGACGCGCAGCGCCGAAACCGTCAAGCCGCCCTGTTCGACCACCTGGCCTTCGCCGAATTCGACGATCGAAACCAGGTCGCGAATATCCGGTCGGCCTTCATCGACGATGCGGATCTCGATATCGAACTCCATCGCCTGGCAAAAGCGCTGCCAGTAATGATCCGTGCCGGGCGGGCCGAACACGTGGACCGGGGTCGCCAGACCCGCCGTCCAGGCGGTGTGGATCAGCGGGCCCAGTTCCAGCACGTGGTCGGAGTGCAGATGCGTGATGAAGATCAGATCGAGCGATTTCAGGCCGATGCCGGCATCGACCAGGCCACGCGTGACGCCAAGCCCGCAGCGACGACGATGCTGCGGCCGCCGATCTGCAGCAGCGAAGAGCTTGGCCACGGACCGCCTGGCCGCAGCGCAGGGCCGCCCTTCGAGCCCAAAATCACCAACCGATCCGGCATTGGCTCGGTGCTCAAGACCAGTCGCCCTCGGGCGTGCCGTTGAAACGCTTCTTCAGATTCGCCCAGCAATCGATGTAATTGTCCTGCCGGGTTTCGAGCTCGGCGCCGTAGCGGGTCAGCATCTGCGGAAATCGGGTCTCGAACATGAACGCCATGGTGTTGTCGAGCTTGACCGGTTTCAGGTCCGCGCGCGAGGCCTTTTCGAAGCCAGGCGCATCCGGCCCATGGGCCAGCATCAGATTGTGCAGGCTGATGCCGCCGGGCACAAAACCTTCTTCCTTGGCGTCGTACTGGCCGTGGATCAGGCCCATGAACTCGCTCATGATGTTGCGGTGGTACCAGGGCGGCCGGAACGTATCTTCCGCCACCAGCCAGCGCGGCGGGAAGATGACGAAGTCGATGTTGGCCGTGCCCTCCTCGCCGCTGGGTGCCGTCAGCACAGTGAAGATGGATGGGTCGGGATGGTCGAACAGCAGCGCGCCGACAGGCGAAAAGGTAGCCAGATCATATTTGTAGGGGGCGTAATTGCCGTGCCAGGCAACCACGTCCAGCGGCGAATGGCCGATCTCGGTGACATGGAAATTGCCGCACCATTTCACCATCAGCCGGCACGGGGTTTCCTTCTCCTCGAACCAGGCGCAAGGCGTCTTGAAATCGCGCGGATTGGCCAGGCAATTGGCGCCGATCGGGCCGCGGTCGGGCAGCGTCAACTTGGCGCCGTAGTTTTCGCAGACATAGCCGCGCACTTCGGCATCGACGAGTTCGACCTTGAAGACCAGACCGCGTGGCAGCACGGCGATCTCGCCGGGGCGCAGTTCGATGGCGCCCATCTCGGTGACGAAGCGCAAAGCGCCGACCTGGGGCACGACAAGCAATTCGCCGTCGGCGTTGAAGAAATGATCGTCAACCATCGAGCGGTTGGCGACATAGACGTGTGCCGCCATGCCCGTCTGCCCGAGCACGTCGCCTGATGTGGTGATGCTGCGCATGCCCTCAATGAAATCGGTCGGCTCCTTCGGCATCGGCACAGGGTTCCAGCGATACTGGCCAAGCGCCAGTTCATGGTCACCGACATTGGGCGCGCTCTTCCATAAGGGATAGCTCGCAGGCTTGAAGCGGCCAGTGTGCTTGACGCTCGGTCGGATGCGGTACAGCCAGGAGCGTTCATTGGTGCCGCGCGGCGCGGTGAAGGGCGAGCCCGAAAGCTGTTCGGCGTAAAGACCGTAGGCCGGCCGCTGCGGCGAATTCCGTCCTTGCGGCAGCGAACCGGGCAGCGTCTCGGTTTCAAAATCGTTGCCGAAGCCCGGCATGTAGGAAAAGGCCATTGCTTCCTCCCTAATCCAATTAGTGCGTCTTCGCGCGCTCTGATATTGACCAAACTGGTTTCATTTGTAACCATCTAAAATGTAACTATCAATTCTCTGACGCCTAGCCGGTACGGAACCATGGAAATCCTTGAACTGGAAACCTTCCTGCCCTATCGGCTCTATCGCCTTGCCGATGCGGTCAGCCGAGAATTCTCGAGGATCTACAAGGATCGTCACGGCCTCACGCGTCCCGAATGGCGCACGCTGGCCGGGCTCGGACAGCACGGCACGATGACGGCGACGGCGCTGGGCGAGCAATCGGCCATGCACAAGACAAAGGTTTCGCGCGCTGTCGCCGAGCTCGAACGGCGTCGCTGGCTGACGCGAAAACCGGACGAAAAAGACCGCCGTATCGAACATCTGACGCTGACCGGAACGGGACTTGCCGCCTATCGCGAGATGGTGCCGCTGGCCAAGGCGTTCGAACGGGATTTGCTGGCAAGGCTCAGCGCTGAAGAGCGCACGGCGATCACCAGCGGACTGGCTGCATTGGAGACCAGTCTGGTCCCGAGCAAGGGTTAGTCCAAGATCAAGCCAATCACTCTGAACGACGGAGTTCGAGCGAACCTGCGTGGGAACTCCCACCGCAGCCAAAGCATAGCATTGCTTTCGATTTGATCGTGATTTGCGTTGTCAGGCCGCGTATAATGCCCATTACACCGACGGGAGGACTACGATGAGCATTCGCGCATTAAGTGTCCTGGTGACGCTACTTGTAGGCACCTGCACATTTGCGCAGGCCCAGCAGACAAAGCCGATGTCGATCGAAGTGTTCCCTTTCGAATTGGAGGACAAGAGCGCCGGGGCGGGAATAATTCCCCCGGATGAGTATGACAGGCGCTATCTGTCCGAATCGGCACAAGTTGCGAGGGACATGCTCTCCCAGTCTGGGCGCTTTACAGTAATTGATGTGCCGGCGAGGGATACACAGGCTGCTGCGCCGCACGGATTGCGCAACTGCGCTGGTTGTGAAGGACCGATTGCCAAGGAGCACGGCGCGTCGCTTGCCTTGCTTGGCGTCGTAACGCGCGTCAACCGAACGGAACATACTATGTTCATTCGCATCCTTGACGCCGAAACCGGGAGACATGTTTCGGAGGGGTTTACCGATCTTCGCATGGGTGCGAACCACGCGTGGCCCCGCTCCGTGAAATGGCTGATGAAAAACAGAATCCTGCGCTAGGCGGCATCTACCAGTCCATCACCACCTTGCCGGAACTGCCGCTGCGCATCGCATCGAAGCCGGCTTGGAAATCGTCGATGCCGATGCGGTGGGTGATCAGGCCGGAGACATCCAGCGGGCCCTGCACAAGCGCGATCATCTTGTA
>NZ_JBVVQX010000016.1:145988-171956 GCF_055811675.1 Mesorhizobium sp. WSM4808 | reverse complement strand
ATCTAATCAGTCCATTCTGTTACCTATCTATCCGGTTCGGACACCGGCCCATCTCTCCCCGTCACTATACGGGGAGAGATGTCCGGCAGGACAGTGAGGGGCAGCGCCAACGTCAACGATTGCCGCGTTCGGCTAGGAACTCATGACGCCGTAGCGCAGCAGAATAATCGCGCAGACCCCAAACCCCATCTCCATCGACAAACGCCAGCACCACCACGCGCGGGGCAACGCAGTAGGCGAGGCTGGCCTTGCGGCCTGTCTTCGTCGTCGCCTGGCCTGCGTTCAGGTCGACGGTGATGTCCTCATAACCAAGCACCTCGCGATCGAGCGGATAGACGGCCTTGTAGACGGCTTCCTTGGCGGCAAAGAGAATGCGGCCGGCAAGATGCCGGTCGGCTGCGTCCGTGCGGTCCGCGGGCGTTGTCACGAGCGCCAAAATATCATCCGGGAGAGGCTGCGCGGGCTCGACGTCGATGCCGAGCGAGGCGATATCGCCAATCGGTGCAATCGCCGCCACGGCCATGTCGTCGTCGTGAGCGAGCGAACCGGTTATCCCGTCGGGCCAGACCGGCGCGCCCGTTGGCGCGCGCAGGATGGCGACGTCGCCGGCGCCAAGCTCCGCCAGCAGTCCGTGCGCGATCCACCGGGCCGCGCCGCTGGCGCGCCGCATGGCCGGTTGACGCGCGGCGATGGAGTTCGCTTCCCCGGGCAGCAGATGGCCGTCGTCGCTATCGCGTATAAGCCGGCATCCGACCCGGATACTCTTGGGTGCGATGGCGGTCATCGCTTCGGCCAAGGCGATCTCCCCGGGCAGCCGCGTCACGGCTCGTGCGTCCGTGCCGGCAAAGCGAGATCGGCGATCATCTCTCCGTCCTCGTCGAGCCCTTCTTCGACGAAACCGGCGCTGCGATAGAGGTTTCGCGCCGCATCATTCTCCAGTTCGTAGCAGATCGAACGTGGCTGATGTGGCCGAGCCCTGGATTTCGCCCAGCACTTCGCGCAGCGCGGCCTTGCCGTAGCCTTTGCCTTGAGAAGCGCGGTCGATCATGAAGCGGTAGATGCGCGCCTCGTCGTCATCCTCGGGCGCCTCGTACATGAGGAAACCGACGACACGGGTCCCGGCCATGACGACGCGTGGCCGCGCGTCTGCGTCGGTTTCGGCTTCTTCCAGCGACGCCGCATTGCCGGCGACGAAATCCCTCTGCTTCGGGGCGAGTTCCAGGGCCGTGACCAGGGCACGGTTGGCCTCGGTCACGGCAACGAGACGGATGTCTCCGGTGTTCAAGCCGATGCCCTTTTTCAAGCCGATGCCCGGGCCGATGCCTTGGAGCCATCGTCGGTGATCGGCTCGACGAAGCGGTGCAGCTTGGCCGGGTTGCCACGCCATATGGAGTTGGGCTCCAGCTCTTCGCCCTTCATGACGAAGGAGTCGACATCGACCACCGAGCCTTCGCCCATCACGACGCCGTAGTGGACAAAGGCTGAAGGTCCGAGCGTGCAGCCCTTGCCGATGCGGATGAAGTCGGACTTGAAGGCGCCTTCCTCCAGCGAATGGGCCTGGATGACGCAGCCCTCGTTGAGGGTGGCGTCGTCGCCGATCTCCACCAGCGAGCGTTCGGTGAGGTTGCTGCCGCCGTCATAGACCCGTTTGCCAACCTTGACCCCCAGCATGCGCAGGATCATCGGCCGGAACGGCGTGCCGGCGAACAGCCGCACGATCGGCGAATCCGCCAGCTTCCAGTGGCGTTCATGGCGCCAGAACGCGACGTCGTAGATGGTCGTCATTTGCGGCTTCAGCCGGCCGAAACCAAGGCTTGCCCGTTCCACGAAGATGTAGAACGGAATGGTGATCGCCGAAGTCAGGAGCACGGCGACGAACAGCGCGACTTCAGCCCATTCGGTATAGTAGTTCAGCGCCCGGTCCCAGATCGCCAGCGTGGCGAACAGCATGACCCATTGCGTTGCCACGAACAGCAGGATCGTCACCAGATTGTGGCGGTTCTTGTGCGGGATGCGCCGGCGCCGGTCGTCTTCGTCGACGCCCGCGATGAGTTCCTTGTCGCGGTTCACCATGCGCGGGATTTCAAAGGCAGGGGAACCCAGAAGCCCGACATTCTCGCGCAGCGGCCCGTCGATGGGGATCATCACCTTGGTGCCGAGCAGGACGTTGTCGCCGGTGCGCCCGTCCGGCGGATAGTAGATGTTGTTGCCGAGATAGTTGCGCTCGCCGATCCTCGTCGGCTCGAGCCGGAAGGCGGAGGCGGATTTGTGCATGTTGATCATGAACAGCCCGTCCGACACCATGGTCTCGGTGCCGATCTCGCACAGAAGCGGGTTTTCGTGCTGCTGGTTGGAGCCGAAATTGGAGCCGGTCTGCACCACTCTGTTGAGGTTCCAGCCGATGGCCCTGATATAGTGCACGATGGCCGAGCTGTCGCCGAACAGGAGACCTAGCACGCGGGAGTTGCTCGAGAATTCGGCGACCGTCTGCAGCCAGTAGCGAAAGCCGTAAAGCGTGTAGGTGCGGCCTGGCTTCAACAGCAGACTGACCAGGCGCGGCACCAGCGTCGCCGCCAGGAAGGATGCGGCGATGTAGCCGAACAGCGTGACCGTGGTGCCGATCGCGACGACGCCGATCGTCTCCTGGTAATCGTCGCCGACGTTTTCCCAATAGCTGTGGAATAGCAGCGGCAAGGGGGTGACGATGGCAAACAGCCCGATCAGCTGCACCGCTTCGAACAGGAAGCGCCGGATGTTGGAAGGATCGACATTGCGCACCTTGCAATAATCCGCCGTGGTCGGCACGGCCGGCGAGCCATGCCAGCGTTCGCCGTCGGGGATGCTTTGGCCGCGGTGCAGCGAGGACGAATGGCCGAGCTGGGCGCCGTCGCCGATCCGGGTGTCGATGTCGAGCGTCGAGCCGACGCCGACAAAGGCATCGCGGCCGATGGTCAGCGGCCCGGTGTGGATATAGCCGGACTGCGCCCGGAAGCCGAGGATCATGGATTCCTTGCGCAGGATGGTGTTGGCGCCGATCGAGATGAGATCCGTGCAGACGGGTACGGATTTCGATTCGATGACGGCGTTCTTGCCGAGCTTGGTGCCCAGAAGCTGCAGGTAGATGCTGTAGAGCGGGCTGCCGCGGAACAGCACGACGGGCGCGGTGCGGATCAATGTCTTGACCACCCAGAAGCGGAAGTAACGCACGCCCCAGATGGGAAACGCCTCCGCCTTCCAGCGGCCGACCAGCACCCATTTGGCGATGACGGCAAAGCCCGACATGCCGAAGAACACGGCGGCCGAAAGCGCCACGCACCTGATGTACAGCTGCAGCGGATCGTCGAGCGCGTCATACATCCAGTTGAGGCCGCCATTGATCGCCCACAGGGCGCCATAGCTGTAGAGCGCGTAAAACAGCAGCTGTGCGGCCCCGCAGGTCCAGTAGGCGAGATTGGAGGCCCGGCGGGTGAGGACGGGCTCGTTGGTGGCCGTCGTCATCTCGTCCGCTACGCCCAGATGCAGCGCCAGCCGCGCCACGGTCGGGTGGAGATAGATGTCGCGCATCGACGCCGTCGCCCATTCCTTCCTGGTGCGCAGGCGGGCGCAGAAATGCGCCATCAGCAGCGAGTTGGCGCCGAGATCGTCGAAGAAATTGTCCTCGACGGACACTTCGTCGAATTTCAATACGGCGGCCAGCGCGTCGGCGAGGAAACGCTCGTCGTCATTGCCGGGCGCGACCATGGCGCGATCGCCCGAAAGCCGCACGCTTGTCGGCTTCGGCAGCTGGCGCAAATCCACCTTGTTGGAGACCGTCATCGGGATGGCCGGCAGCTCCTCGAGATAGGAGGGCACCATGTAGTCGGGCAGCCGCCGCTTCATCGTCGTGGCGAGGTCGGCGCGCGAGATCGCCTTCTGGCCAGCCTTGGGGGCGTAATAGGCGACGAGTTCGACGCGGCCGGGCTCGATCTCCCAGGTGGTGACGGCGGCCTGCGCGATTTCGGGCTGGTCGAGCAGCACCGCCTCGATCTCGCCGAGCTCGATGCGGTAGCCGCGGATCTTCACCTGGGTGTCGATGCGGCCGTTATACTCGATCTCGCTTTGGTCGTTGATGCGGCCAAGGTCGCCCGTGCGGTAGATGCGCCTGGACGGATTGTTCGGCAGGCCGACGAAATCGGCGATGAATTTCTGTTCGGTCAGGTCGGGCCTGTTGAGATAGCCGACCGCGAGCCCGATGCCGGCGATGCCGATCTCGCCCAGTTCGCCCGGCTCGGCAAGCTGCGGCAGCGAAGCGTCGAGGATGACGATCGAGTAGGTCGGCAGCGGCGCACCGATGGTGACAGCGCTGTCCGGTGTCAGCGCGCCCATGGTGGCGGTGACGGTCGCCTCGGTCGGGCCATAGGTGTTGAGGATCTGCCGCCCCGGCTTCGACCAGCGCACCACCAGATTGTGCGGGCAGGCCTCGCCGCCGACCAGCAGCGTGCGCAGGCTGGGCACATCCGACGTCATCGACGACAGCAGCGTCGGGCTGCAGGCGATGCAGGTGATGTCGTGGAGGCGCAGGAAATCGGCCAGTTCCTCGCCGACCAGCGGCATCTGGCCCGGTGCCGGCACCACCGTCGCGCCGGCGACAAACGGCACCCAGATCTCTTCGGAGGAAAAGTCGAAGGCAATCGTCATGCCCTGATAGACGCGGTCGCCCGGCCGGTAGCCGTAGGAGGCGGCGGCAACGCGGATGAAGTTGACGAAACTCTGGTGCTTGATGACCACGCCCTTGGGCTTGCCGGTGGTGCCCGAGGTGTAGAGGATGTAGCAGGTCTCGTCCGATAAAGCGGCCTTCGCATGCGGCTTCAGCGGCGCGTCGGACTGTCTGGAGATTTCGGCGGCAGTGCTGTCGATCAGCAGATGCGGGACGGGCAGCTGACCGGCGCGCGACGCATAGGCGGCGATGGTGACGATCAGGCTGACGCCGGCGTCCTCGATGATGAGCGCCATCCGCTCCTCGGGGAACGCGGTGGCGAGCGGCACGAAGGCGGCGCCCGCCTTCATCGCGGCGAGCAGCGCGACATAGGTCTCCGCCGAGCGGTCGAGGATGAGCCCGACGCGGTCGCCCGGCCGCACGCCGCGCTTGACCAGCAGACGGGCGAACTGGTTGGCCCGGCTGTCCAGTTCCCGATAGGTCCAGACACGCCCGTCCGAGATCACCGCCGGCAGCGCGGCAAACATGTCGGCGAGCTGTTCGAAGACGGTGTCGAGCCGCTCGCCGGGCAGGCCTTGCCGGGCAAAGTCGGCGCCCGTCAGGATTTGCCCGCGCCTGGCTGTCGCGGGGACCGTTCTTACCAGTGCATCGACACCTGCCAGGCCGCTTTCCAGCCCCGATCGGTCCGCGTCCAGTTCGGCGATGTCGACACCGTGATCCATTTCCATACTTTCCCGTCCAGGCCGGGCATTGCCCGGCACGGCCATTTTTCCAGTTGTTGTGGGATGCTTATGCCATCCGATCTTTTCGGCAGTTTTTCCGAACTGTTGAATATTGTTTCTGAACTGTGTCTGGGCGCTCTTTGTCGTCCCTTGCGGGGGCAGGGCTATCGCAAATGGATTTTTGCAGAGGACCCCCACCCTAACCCTCCCCACAAGGGGGAGGGAACGCTGCCGCGTGCTTTCAAGTCTTCTTTGGCGCCAAAAGACCGGCGACTAGCCTGGGTCGGCGCCAATGGAAGTCTCCCTCCCCCTTGTGGGGAGGGGTTAGGGGTGGGGGTCCGTGCCGGGCAGACATCTCAGGAATTCCATATGCGATAGCCCTGCGTGCGGGCTATCGGCGGGCAGCGCCGGCGCGTACGCTTGGGCGTTTTTCTGGAACCAGCCTTGAGGCCCCGCATTCTATGAGCAGGGACTGAAGGAGCGTGTCGTGAAAGCGGTTTTGGGACTGGTCTGCGGCTTCGTGCTGACCCTTGCGGTCTTCGGCAGCGGACTGGGCTTCGCCGCCTGGCTGCTTGCAAAGCCGCCGCGCCAGGCAACGGCCACCGTCAGCGTGGCAGAGCTGTGGACCAGGAAGGCGCGGCCGGTGAACAAAGCGGGGCAGGGTCTGGAACGCCTGCCGGCTGCCCAGTCCGCGCCGCCCGACATCCCCGCCAAATCGCAGGAAACACCGCCCGACCCGACGGTCACCGGCGCCATCGCGCCCACGACGACCGAATTGCCGCCTCCGCATCTCGCCTGGTGCGCCAGCCGCTATCGCTCCTACCATCCGGACGACAACAGCTATCGCTCCTACAGCGGGCAGCTGCGCCCCTGCATCTCGCCCTATCTCCAAGCCGCCGGCCAGCCTGTCCCGCCGGTTGCCGGCGATGGCGACGAAAACGGCGCCGGCCTGGGCGTCTACGTTGCCGATAATGGCGGCGAAGCACTTTCGGCCGACCATGTCGATTACTGCTTCAGCCGCTACCGCTCCTACCGCCCGGAAGACAACTCCTACCAGCCATATTCCGGCGGCCCGAGACGGCAATGCCAGTAGAGCCCGCGCGCCGCACGATCCGATCGCGCGGATTTTCCGGAGCGTCCGCATTGGCGCGACGTTCAACCCTGACCCAAGGAGGACTGACCATGAGCGACGACCGGGACGACAGAATTCGTGAGCGCGCCTACCAGATCTGGGAACGGGAAGGCCGCATGCAAGGCGACCCTGAGCGGCACTGGCACCAGGCCGAGGCCGAGATCGACCGCGAGGCAGCCCTGCCGCTGACGGCGGATGACGCACTGCCCGAAACCGGCGAGATCGCCAGCTCCGACGTGCTGGAGGTTGAGGCGCTGGCGGTGCGCACCGGGATATCGGGCGATGAGGCGCAGGAACTGCTCGACCGCTTGGGCAACGACCGCGCGGCAATCGAGCAGGCCGCTCGCAGCCTCAAGGCCAAAAGGCGGCGAAACCCCGATGAGGGACTGGCGAAATGATCGGAAGCTGAAGAACGGAATACCGGCTGGATTGCGCGGCGGCCCCGAAAGCCCGCGCCTCTGGCGGAGGACGCGGGCCGATCGGACGGCCGATCTTCGGCAAGCGATGGAGGGCACCACCTGCCGCACAGATCAACAATTAGCTATGGCTAATGTTCCGTCAAGTTGGATCTGAATTTACTTTCGTTCGAATGTCTGCCTCCGCCGCAGTTGCGCCGCTGGCCTTTGGTGGGAATGCATGTGTCCGGGCAGGCAGTTTGTGTCGGTGTCGATAGGAATTTTTTCTTGACCGGTGAGAGCAGCTATGCTACATTTTTGCCTATGGTGATGATTTGCGCCAGTGACCCGCCGCCCAGGCGGGTTTTTGTTGACCCGCCGCACAGCCGTCACTCGCCGGACTTCTACGCCACGCGGGGTTGAGCCGGCCTGGGCTTGACCATTGTGGCGAGTACGATGCCGGCGACGATGAAGGCCGCACCGACCAGATCGTAATCGTGCAAGCCCTCGCCGAGCAGCAGATAGGCGAGCATGGCCACGAACACCGTCTGCAGGTAGAGCAGCATGCTTGCCCGGCTCGCGCCCAGCGTTTGCACGCTTTTGTTGTAGAGATAGTACATCAGGGCGCCGCCGGGGCCTGCCAGATAGGCGAGAGCGAGAAGGCTGTGGACGTTCATGGCGGAGCGCTCGTCGTTGAACAATTCCCACAGATGGAAAGGCAAGGCGACCAGCGCACCGGCGCCGAGCAGCAGCACGACCATCGGCAGGAGTTCGATGCCGAATTTGGCGCGGCGCAAAAGCACGGTGTAGAGGCCCCAGCAGAACGCGCTGCCGACGATCCATAGCTCGCCTGCGTTGAGCTTGAGCTGCAGCAGCGCCGTCAAATTGCCGTGGGCAACGATGAAAATCATCCCGGCAAGCGCAACCAGCGCGCCAAGCGACTTCCACAGCCCGAGCGGCTCGCCAAGCACAAAACGGGCGAGCACCATCGTCATGACAGGCGACAGCGCCATGATGATGCCGGCCGTGGTGGCGTCGGTGTCGTTGAGGCCATGGTAGATCATACCCTGGCAGAGCGTGAGGCCGATCGCCCCCACGGCGACGACCTCCACGGCGCGCGTTCGCAGAAGCCCGATCATCGCCTCGTGATGGCGGTGCACGATCGGCAGCAGGATGGCGCAGGCAAGCGTCAGCCGCCAGAAGCAGAGGCCCCAGGGCGGCATTTCAGGCGCCACCCATTTGGCCGCGATGTAGACACCAGCCGAAAGCAGCCAGCACAGGACGGCGGCCGGATAGCCGGCCAGGGAGGATATGGGGCGCACGGGTTGCGCGGCTTGATGCGCTATCGGCATTGCCTGCATGTCATGCCCCCTTCGATGATTTCGGCCAGACGGGACAACATAACCTGTGTCGTCGGGTCGTGCATCCGTTTTGAAAGGGGGTGAAGGAAGCTGCGCTCGGCCGATCGTGAAAACGATGTCAGTCCGCCTTGTCGCCAGAAGGCATTGCTGAAACGTCCATCCACATCGCGCCCACGGCATGGCCATCGGGATCAGCATCGACAGCTGAAGGGGCGTCAACCCTGCGGCGCGACAACCAGCTGGTGCCTATGTCCAAGAAATATCTACAATTTTTCCCCAAGCCGTTGTTGGATGACTTGGTAAATGGACGCTGGCTGCCGGTGGTTGGCGCGGGTATGTCCTTGAATGCTCGCGTGCCTGCAGGTCGCAAGATGCCGTTGTGGTCCACCTCGCGAAAAGGTTGGAGGCCGACCTTGATGACTTTGGAGCGCAAGGCACGCTGGATGCTATATCGGCTCATGAGCATGCCTTTGGACGCCCCCGCCTTATAGAGCGCCTGTCAGAAATCTTAATGCTTCATGATGCGGCTCCGGGTGAGGCCCACAAGGAGTTTTGTTCAATTCCATTCGACATCGTATGCACGACAAATTTCGATTTCTTGCTTGAGCGTCAATACGAAGTGTCATCACGTTTTGTATATCCGGTGGTAGATGAAGACCAATTATCCCTAAACATTTCGACTCCGGGCACACTTTTGCTAAAACTGCATGGAGATTTGCGGCATCCGACCAGGCTTGTTGTTACTGAGGCTGATTATGATACCTTCCTGATGAAATACCCTCTCATTGCAACCTATTTGGCGAACCAACTCATTACAAAAACCGCTGTATTGATCGGGTATAGTCTTGACGATCCAGATTTCAGGCAAATATGGCAAGTCGTAGCGCAGCGCCTGGGGCGGAACCGCCGAAATGCCTATGCTATTGCAATAGATTCGAAACCGGCTGATGTAGCGAGATTTGCTCGGCGGGGAATTACGGTGATTAATATACCCGGATCAAAGAACGACTACGGGACTATCCTTGCTGCAGTATTTTCGGAACTGCGGGAGTATTATCTTTCTAAGGTATTTTCCGTCAGCACGGTAACGGAAGAGCGCCCGCTGCGCGAATTACGTCTCCCGCGCGATGCCTTAAGTCGTCTTTGCTTCTTTGCCGTACCTATAGATCAGCTGCCATTCTACCGAGAGCGAGTATTCCCCGCTGTTGAGGCGGCTGGCTTTGTTCCAGTGACGGCGGACGATGTGATCTCCCCTGGCGACAGCATCGCTGCCAAGATTGACGGGCTAATTGACAGGGCAGCAGTGGTTATCGTCGAACCAACATCTGCTTGGACTTTAGCGGAACTTCGACTGGCGCTTAGCCGTCAATCGAATCGAACGACAAATAGTCGCCGCAAGCCGTTGGTGGTAATTTCGGTTGTACCTTCGTTCCAGCAACTTCCGCCAGAAGTGGACAATCATGTCGCTTTAGAACGCGGCCAATGGGATGGCGACACCGATCAATTCGTAACGAGGTTGGTTGAGTCACTAATCAATCAAGTCCCTCTGGGTGCAATGGAGCGCATGAACGAGCCGCAACGGCTATTCGACGCGAAGGAATATCGCGCGGCGGTGATTTCAGCCATGAGCTTGCTCGAAGCAGAGCTACGGAACCGACTTGAAAAGCCCGAATGGGAGCGAGTCCGGCGACCCATGTCGATGAGGCAACTCGCAGAATCGGCCGCGAACGGAGGTGTTATTTCCGCCGATGTCCTGCCACAGATTTCCAACTGGTCCCAAGTCAGGAATGCAGCTGTGCATACAGGCGGCGAAGTCTCTCGCCCAATTGCGCAACAAGTTGTGAAAGGGGTGCAGTCGTTGCTGCACCCCAAAGCCACTTTCTAAAATCGCTCTAAGTATTTTGAAGGACCTTCCGGCGCGCCGTTACTGCAGGTGTGCGATTAGAAGGGACCAATAAAACTCAGCAGCTCCTTCTGCCGAGAGCTTCATGTCATGGCTGCCGCCAAGATGCGACATGCCCATCGAGCGGAGAAAGAGGGCCTGCTCGTCCGCCTCAACTCTAAGATTCTCGTTGTAGGTATTGCTCTCGGTGGTCTCGGCCGCGACATAAGAGATGCCGCCCATGAAAGACCTTTCGCCCATGAACACCGTGCACCGCGCGGTGGCCTTGCCGTTTTTGTAAATCACCCCGACGAACCGATTCGCATCGATACGTCGGAAGTTCGTCTCGATTCCGGAGTTCCGCGCCTCAAGTTCGGTCAGCGAGTTCTCGAAAAATTTTGCCATGAAGTCGAACACTTCGTGCTTGAAGCGGTCCTTGTCGCGATCGGAAAATTCCTTGGCAAGACGAAGATTACTCGTTCTCGGGCCCGCCGTGCTTATCTGCGGCGAAGCTTTCGATACCCGAATCGGGGCAATTGTTGGAATCTCGGCAGGCTTGGTCCGCTTCACAGCGTCCTTGATGGCGTTCGCTACCTCCAGAAACGCCTGATCCCTATCAGGCCATTGCGTTATGGGTCGCCCGTCAGTCGGGGTAGCCATTAGTTTTCCGAATGGTGCGTCGTGCCATGGACATGCGCGTAAGATTACGGGGATCACAATGGCGCTCCCCTCGCGGTGCCTTTCCAGAGCGCGCATCATTTCGCGGTCGTAGCAATAGTCTGAGGCGAGGAAGTCGGCGCTTACCAGCAAGAGAATGATGTCAGCATCCTCTAGGTTGCGGTCTATCTCCGAATTCAGTTCCTGGCCTGCACCGATCCTGCGATCATGCCAGACTTCGATCGCGCCCTGACGCCTTAGGACCGAAAGCTGACGCTCAAGCTGGTCACGAAGAGCTTCATCGGCATGCGAATAGGAGAAGAAGATTTTGGCCAAAGGCAGCTCCGAACACCAAAAATGGCTATGCTGTATTACGACGCTATAGCGAGTCGCTGTGGGAATCACTGTCATGGGACAGATAATCGGTCCGGATTGTCTTATCAGAATGGACACGGCGCAAGTCGGCGACGTTGTCGTCTTTTCTTGCGAAAATGCACGAGCGCTCGGCTTCGTTCTTGAGTTTCACGAAGACCGCGGTCCATTGTTGGGTGTTTTATCCAGTCGCTTTGACATTCCTCGACTGTTGCGAGTGGCTGGCGATACGCTCTGCATGAGTTACGGCAAGGATTGGGTACTGGAGCCGACCGCCTCGCAGACTGCCTCTCCTTTGCACTTCGAAACCAACCGGCGTGCCGGCCTCTTGGTTCTGACCGGAAATGGCTGGTTTATGAATTTCGCAAGTTCGTATGTCGACCAGTTCGGGCGTTTCAACTGGGAATGGCGTGACATGAAGGACTTCACGCAATCCGCTCCACTCGACAGCGGCATCGTGTTCGATGAGTGGAGGCTCTGGCCGAATGTTGCGGATCGCGATCATCGGAACGGGCCGACCCTCTTAAGTTACAAGGCGGAAGTTCAGAACGGTACCCAAGGCTAAGCTTACCTTTTCTCCATTCTCTTCGCGGCCGAATCCAGTGCCGCAAGCGCGCCAAGCGTCCAGCCAGCTGCTGTCAGTCTCCGCCGTTTTCGAGGTCATGAAAACCCTCGCATTAACCATTCGTTAACCATTCCCTCGCTAGCGTTTACCTCTCAGTAAGGATTCGCCAGCCGTGACCTTTGCCGCCCCCCTCGAGGCCAAATCCATTCGCTTTCGTGCCCGCTCTTTCGTCGCTTTCACGCTGACGCCCGAAGCGCCTTTGGACGTGTGGCTGGAGGGACTGGATCACTGGATCGGCAACTCGCCGGGCTATTTTGCCGGCCGGCCGGTGGTGCTTGATCTCAACACCTTGAAGCCCGACGTCGCCGCGATCGAATCGCTGGTCGGCGTGCTTGGCCATCGCGGCATCCGCGTCTACGCCATCGAGCTCGACGGCCACACCGCACTCGAGCCCAACCTGCCGCCGGTTCTGGTCGGCGCCAAGGAGGCAACGACCGACGGGCTGCTGCCCCGCGAGGCGCGGGCGGAGGGTTTCGACAAGGCCGAGGGCAAGGCGCCTGAACAGCACGCCGATGCGGGCAGCGCGGCCAAGGCCGGCGACGGCAAGGCTGACGCAAGCAAGGCGGGCGATAGCGAGCCGCAGGTTGAAGCTTCGGGCACGCTAATGATCAAGGCGCCGATCCGCTCCGGCCAGGCGATCGTGCATCCGCATGGCGATGTCATCGTGCTCGGTTCGGTCGCTTCCGGGTCGGAGATCATCGCGGCGGGCTCGATCCATGTCTACGGCACGCTGCGCGGGCGCGCTTCGGCGGGTGCGCTGGGCAACAGGGGCGCGCGCATCTTCTGCCGCAAGAACGAGGCGGAACTGCTGGCGGTCGACGGCTGGTACGTCACCGCCGAGGAGATGGAAGGCGTTTCGCGTGGCAAGCCGGTGCAGGCGTTTCTCGATGGCGATGCTTTGCGGGTTTCGACGCTGAGCTGAACATTCGTTTCGATATTGGGGCGGCCGGGCCGCTCGACCAAGAAAACAACAACGGAGGCTTTTCAATGGGCAAGGTAGTGGTGGTCACCTCGGGCAAGGGGGGCGTCGGCAAGACGACCTCGACGGCGGCCCTCGGGGCGGCCGTGGCCAAGACCGGCAAGAAGGTGGCCTTGGTCGACTTTGACGTCGGCCTGCGCAATCTCGACCTGATCATGGGCGCCGAGCGGCGCGTGGTGTTCGACCTCGTCAACGTCATCCAGGGCCAGGCGAAACTCTCGCAGGCGCTGATCCGCGACAAGCGGGTCGAGACGCTGTTCCTGCTGCCGGCCTCGCAGACGCGCGACAAGGATGCGCTTACCGAAGAAGGCGTCGGCGAAGTCATCGACAAGCTGCGCTCGGTGTTCGACTACGTGTTCTGCGACAGCCCGGCCGGCATCGAGCGCGGCGCGCAGCTCGCCATGCGCTTTGCCGACGAGGCGGTCATCGTCACCAATCCGGAAGTGTCGTCGGTGCGCGATTCCGATCGCATCATCGGCCTGCTCGACGCGCGCACCTTGCGGGCCGAGCAGGGCGAGCAGATCGCCAAGCATGTGCTGGTGACCCGCTACGATGCGGCGCGTGCGTCGCGCGGCGAAATGCTGTCCATCGACGACGTGCTGGAAATCCTGTCGGTGCCGCTGCTCGGCATCATTCCGGAAAGCCAGGACGTGCTGCGCGCCTCCAATCTCGGTTCGCCGGTGACGCTGTCGGAGCCGCTCAATTCCGCTGCCAAGGCCTATATCGACGCCGCCAGGCGGCTGGAGGGCGAGGAATTGCCCGTCATCGTGCCCTTCGAGCGCAAGGGCTTCCTCGATCGTCTTTTGGGAAGGAGGGCGGCATGAACCTGCTCGACATCTTCAAGCGGCGCTCCAGCGCCCCGGTGGCGCGCGAGCGGCTGCAAGTGCTGCTCGCCTATGAGCGCCGCAACCGCAGCCAGCCAGACCTCGTCTCCATCCTGCGCGAGGAGATCATGGCCGTCATCGCCAAGCATGTGCAGATCGACCAGGACTATCTGCAGGTCTCGATGGACCGCGGCGAGACCATGTCGACGCTGGAAATCGACATCCAGATCCCCAACAAGAGCGCCGTGCCGCTGGCCATGGCGGGGTGACTTAGCAAGACTTGGGTTCCTCGCCCTCATTTCATGGGGGGTGAGGAACCGTGCGTCGTGCGAGGAGCCGCGGCTGGCGTCGTTAGGACGTTGATAAGCATTTGGTAATAAAAGCCGGGAATGAGATGCTGGCTCGATGTGACATGCGCAATGCTGTCGTTCTCGGCGGAGCCATGACATGCGCATCAAGAGCCAGATCATTCTCTCCATGGTGGCCGCCGCGGCCCTGATCGCGCTGGTCGGCGGCGTCGCGATCTTTACGCAGAAAGTGGCGACCAAATCGTTGGGGTTGACCGAAGCGACCAATGTCGCGCGGGAATTGGCCGACACCATCGTCTTCAAATCAACCGATGGGACGCTTTCGCTGCTCGAGCGGCCCGAGGCGCTCAAGCAATTCTTGTTGCACCAGCACCGCCGCCTGCACAGGGATTTCCTGGTCCTTGACAGCAACAAGACCATCCTCGCCCATGCCGCCGACGAAGAGCACCAGGTCGGCGATAAATTCAATCACGACCCCGGCAACGAAATCGGCCAGACCCTGGCGGACGGCATTCCGCGCAGATTTGTCGACCCGGAGGAAGTGAACGCCATGCTGGCCGTTCCGATCGAAAATCCCGAGGGTGCGATCATCGGCGCCGTGCTGCTGGAATATGACCCTGTTCTGCAGGCCGCCGAACAAAGCACCAACAGCCTGCTCTGGCTGGTTGGCCTCAGCGCGGCGGCCGCCGTGCTGGTCGCGGTCGGCTTTGCATGGCAGCTGCTCCGCCGTTTCAGCTCTGGCCTCGGGGACATGATGCGCGGCATGGAAGCGCTGGCGAAAGGCAATGCCATGACGCGCATCAGCCACGCCCGCAACGATGAATTCGGGCAGCTGGCCGATGGCTTCAACACGATGGCGGAGCAGCTTGCATCGGCGCGTGCGCATGTCGAGGACATCGTCGAGACGGCTGCCGAAGGCATCGCGGTTCTAGACGGGGACGGCCGCATCGCCAGCGCCAATCCGGCGGCTGCAACGATGATCGGGCGGCGTGCCGACAAAATCGTCGGGCAGCAATGGGATTCGGTGCTGACCATTCGCGATCCCAGAGGCGGCGCGTTCGCCGCCGGCGCTTCTCCCATCGAAATGGCGCTAGCCACGGGCCGCCAGCAGCAGGGCGAAGTGCGACTGGCCAGATCCGACGGCTCGCACCTGCCGGTCATCGCCAGTTGCGGTCCGCTCAGCCGATCCGAAGGCGGCCTCGTCCTTACGCTCAACGACATCAGCGAGCTGCGCCGCGCGGAAGGAGTGGTCAACGAGCGTGCCGATCAGCTGGCACTCCTCAACCGTGAACTGCACGAAAAGTCCGAAACCACGACCCGTCTGGTGAAGCTTGGCGAACTGCTGCAGGCCTGCGTCACCTTCCCGGAAGCATTCTCGGTGGTCGGCACCGCCATGGCCGAGTTTCTCGGTGGCTTGAGCGGAACCGTCCACCTGACCAGCGCGTCGCGCAACCTGGTGGAAGAAATGGCGCATTGGGGCGACGCCCGCTCGAGCGCCACGCAATTCGCGCCGGAAGACTGCTGGGCGCTCAGGCGCGGCCAGGAACATGTCGCCGGCCCCGGCATGCTCACGCCGCGCTGCGCGCATATCACAGAGAACGGCAAGAAGGGCTATGTCTGCATGCCTCTGGCGGCGCAAGGCGAAACGCTGGGCATCCTTCATCTGTGCGAACCGAATGCGGCCGAGAAGCCGCAATGGCTGGCTGAAAGACAGCAGATTCTGCGTGGTGTCGTCGACACGCTGGCGCTCGCCCTGGCCAATCTGCGCCTGCGCGAGACGCTGCGGCAGCAGTCGATCCGCGACCCCAACACCAGTCTGTTCAACCGGCGATATCTCGAGGAGACGAGCAGCCGCGAACTGCGCCGGATGGAGCGCTCGGGCCAGCCGCTGGTGATCATCATGCTCGATGTCGACCATTTCAAACAGTTCAACGATACGTTCGGCCACGAAGCCGGCGACCTTGTCCTGAAGCAAGTCGCCGCCACCTTGATCGAGCACGCCAGGGATAGCGATGTCGTGTCGCGCTACGGCGGCGAGGAGTTTGCCCTGGTCATGCCGGGAAGCTCGGTCCAGGAAGGTGCCGAGCGGGCGGAAGCGCTGCGCCAGGCAATCAGGAAGCTTCATTTGACGCATCGCGGCCGAACGCTGGGCACCGTTACAGCCTCGTTCGGGGTCGCCGCCTACCCCGAGCATGGCGTGGGCTGGGCCGAATTGACCAATGCCGCGGATCACGCGCTCTACGAAGCCAAGGGTAACGGGCGCGACCGGGTCGCCATCGCGCTGGGCAACGCGTCCGGCGAGCGACCTCCGATCCAGTTGGTACCAGCCCCGAAAAGCAGCTGAGACCGTTTGGGTTAGAGCACTCGGCCCGGCCCTGCGATAGTGATCTTGCGCCTGCCAAGAGATCAGGCGAGCTTCTCCGCTGCCCTCGAGGTCTCGCGCGGGCTCTTCTGAGCGGCCACGGTCTTGCCGTCCTTCAGACCTCCACACCGTCAGAGGAATCCGGCTCTTCCCGGCTGCGGCATTGGTTGTTCGGCCCCCAAATGTCCCAAATTTACCTTTGTGCCGACGGGGCTTCCCCTGCGCAAGCAGCGGATGTAAGGATATATTAGCAATTTGTTAAGTTCGAAGCGAGGTATGCGTAAGGGGAGTTTGGTGATGAACTTCAGAGGCCTGATCAAGCGTGCTGAAGACGTGGATAAAGCGATCCAGGACCTGCAGATCGATCTGGCGGACGCGCTGGATGCAAGTCTCGATGCCGACGACCTGGTGCCGCCAGAGAGCGACGATGTGCCGGATGCCCAGGCGGCAGCCGATGGCGGGCCACCCCAGGCCGACGCGGCAAATGACGACAATGCCGGGAAGGCCGACGCTGCGGGCGATGCGGACAGTTCCGAAACCGCGCCACGGCTGACCGCCCATACGCAGACCCGGCTGGCCGCATTGAGCGCCTTCGAGGGTCTCTTCCATGACGCCAGGGACTATCTGGAGGAGATCAACGACAAGCTGTCGGAGATCGGCACCTCGCACCATCTGACGCGTGAATTCCTCAACATCCTCCACAGCGACATCCTGCGCGCCAACGAGCTGGAGGTTGCCAATGCGGCCCTGGCCGCCGAACAGAGGGCGCTGTCGGAAAAGCTGCACGACGCGGTGAAAAAACTGCGCGAGCGTGAAGGCGCTTTCGAAGCGCTGCAGCAGCGCGAGACAAGCCTGGTCCAGGACCGGGAGACGCTTCGTGCGGCACTGGCCGCGGTAAGGCTGGAACTGGTGGAGACAGCCAATGCGAGCGCCAAGCGCGAAGCGGAGTTCGGCGACATCGCCAAGCGGCTGACCGCCAGGACGGTCGAGGCCAACAGGCGCTTGCGCGAAAGCAAGATGCTGCGCGAAAAGCACGTCAACCTCTCGATCGAACTCGACAAGGCGCTGAAGCGGGAATCGCAGGCGCGCCACAGGCTCGACGAGCTGTCGACGATCCATGCCAGCGAAGCAGCGCGGCTGGCGGAGCTGCTGGCCGCGCTCGGCAAGAGTGAGAAAGAGGAGATGCGGCTCCAGAAGTCGCTCGAGGCCGCACAGGCGAAGCTGTCGGAAACGAGCGAAGCGGCCCGCATGATGGAAGGCGACAAGGAAGCCGAGCTGGCTCGCGGCCAGGCGGAAATGCGCGGGTTGAGCTCGGAGATCCAGAACCTGCAATCGCGGCTGGAGCAGGTGTCGACCGAAAACAGCGAAGCCGCAGGCGAGATCGCCAGGCTCAAGAGCGAACTGAACGACGCCCTGGCCGAAAAGAAGATCGCCGATGAAAGACTGTCCGCGCTGACCCAGGAGAGCGAAAGCGACAAGATGAGTCTTTCCAAGGTGAACGCCAACCTTTCTCAACTGACGCTGCAACAGGCGTCCGAACAGATACAGTTCGACGTGCAGAGGCAGGAATGCGAGGACCTCAAAGCCGAAATCGCCTCGCTCAATGCCCGGATCAAGGAACTGCTGCCCTACGAGCGGCTCCACAAGGCCACCAATGGCAGGCCGCGCGAGGACGGCGTGGTCGAGATAGCCGGGGCGATGGCGAAGAAAGCACGGACGACGGGCAGGCGGCGCATGCGCAGGAATGTCGGCGCCGCTAGCTGAGGCCTGCCGCGCCTGAAAGGATTCAGGCGACGCGCTTCAGGTTTTGTTTTTGTGCATGGGAGGCCGGCACCTCACCCGGAGAGTAAGCCCAATGGGGCACCGGCCAGGCGGATCGACAGGTCCGCCGCACAGGTAAGGTAGCGCGCCTCGGTCCCGCACGGCATTGGTGCGATCACGGAAGGTGCCAGCGGCACTTCCCAAGCTTCTGATTCGAACCTTTGCGACGACCCGCCGACCGGCGGCTGCAAACACGCCCAGGAAGCGATCGCGGGCCGGCCCGGTGCCTTCTCAGTCGAGCGGTTCGTGCTGATAAAGCTCGTCCATGCTGAGCGAGGCCAGGGCGCCGAAAGGGGCCTGCTTTTTCACGCGGCCGCCGCTCAGGATGACCACGTCGTCGCAGAACGAGATGGTGCTGTGGTGGTGGCTGATGACGATGGTCGTGCGGCGGCCGGCTCTCGACTTCAAGGTCTCGACGATGGCCGCTTCCGACAGACCGTCCACAGCATTGGTGGCTTCGTCCAGGATGAGGAGATCGGGATCGCGCACCAGGGCTCTGGCCAAGGCGATCCGCTGCCTCTGTCCCGCCGACAGGTTGATGCCTCTGTAGCCAACCAGGGTCTCGTAGCCCTGAGGCAGCCTTTCGATGAACTCATGCGCTTCGGCCAGTCTTGCGGCGGCCTCGGCATCGCCGGCTGTCGCCGCATCCTGGCCGTAGGTTATGTTGTCAAAAATGCTGCCGTCGACCAGTTCCAGTTCCTGGCTGGCCAGGGCGATGTGCCGTCGCCACTGGCTGGCGTCGATCCGGTCGAGCGGTAATCCATCGACGAGGATGCTGCCGGTGTCCGGTTCGACGAAGCGGCACAGGAGATTGACGATCGTCGTCTTGCCGGCGCCCGAGCGGCCGATCAGCGCCGTCGAGCGGCCACCGCGGATTTCGAATGTCGCCGCATGCAGCACCACCTCGCGCCGGTCCGTACCGGAATAGGTGAATGTCACATCGTCGAAATTGATGCCCTGGCGCAGACCGTGGAACGGCCCGGCGCCTTGCGGCGGTTGCGGCTTGCCGGCGGGATCCAGCAGCCATGTCACCTCTTCTAGCGATCCGCTCAGGCCCTGCAGCTGGCTCCACGAGCCCTGCAGGGCCCGCATATGCGGCTGCAGCCTGTAGAGCAGGATGACGAAGGCGATGATCAGCGGGAAACTCACCTGCGCCAGCCAGGCGCCGATCACCACCGCCAGGAACAGGATGGCGTGGAGAACCTCCGTCAGCGGCGGCAGCGCTCCCTGGCGCACGAGCAGCGCGAAGGAAGCGCGGCGAACCGCATCCGACGCCGTGTCGAATATCGCCTTTTCCCGGTTCTCCTGTCCGAAGATGCGGATCAGCCGTCCGGCATGCACAAGGTGAAGCATCTGCGAGGCGAGGTGGCCGTTGCGCGAAGCGACGCTGCGGCTGGGCTCCTTCAGATTGGCAGAGAGGATGGCGTGCGCGATCTGGACGAGCGCCAGTCCGAGCGTGACCAGAAGCGTCATGCGCCACGAAAGCAGCAACAGGAAAGCCAGGAGGATGATGGCGGCCGATGCGCTGACGATGGCCGACAGCATGATCTGGATCGCATCGGAGGCCCGCCAGGATTCGTTGGAGATGATGTTGAGCAGGCGTCCGGGGCTTTGCCGCAGGAAGAACGGGTAGCCGACCCGCAACAGCTGCTCCGACAGGGCGCTGCGGATGGAATGGCTTGCCTTGCCGGAGATGAAGGTCGTCAGCAGCGTGTTGGCGAAGGCGAAGACGTTCTTCAGGACGATCGAGCCGAGGATGGCGACCGAAATGACCACAAGCCGGTCGCGCTCGCTCAGGCCCGATCCGACATGCTGGAGGACAGCGGAGAAGCCGCCCATGCCGGCCGCATCCCCATGTCCCATGATGATGCCCAGCAACGGGATGATCAGGCCGATGCCGAACCCTTCGAGGACGGCGCTGACCAGGCCGAGTACCACCACCGCCGGAAGCAGGCGCAGTTGCCGCTTTCCGAACGCCCGGAACAGCATCGGCAGGCTTGGCGGCAGCATCGGCATTATAGCGTTTCACCTCGCCTGGGCATTGGCTTGCTGATCTTGCCGCACCGGTTCGGTCCGCGGCCGCCTGGCCAGCAGGAGAACCGCGAACCTGGCCGCGCCGAGCAAATTCATGGCGACGATCGGCCAGTGCGGCAGGTTGAGTTCACGATCGAAGGCGGGTCCACCCGCCAATTCCCTGATAGCCCCTCTTGCGGCCCAGTAGAAATGGCGAAGCAGCCAGGGCGCGTGGCGAACATGCTTCAGGCAGAGCCCGCCATTGCCCAGGCTGTAGTCGCGATGCAGCTTTTCGATGGCTTTGCGATCCCGCCGGCCATGATGATGGAATATCGTCATATCAGGCACATACTCGACCGCGATGCCGAGCAGCATCGCGCGCACGAGGTAATCGGTATCCTCTGCCGACCGCAATGGTCCGCCGGCGCCGAAGCGTTCGTCGAAATAGCCGATGCGGGCCGCGACATCGCGGTGCATCGTCATGTTGCAGCCCAGCACGAAACCGCCGGGATGAACATCCGGCGTCAGCCGCTCGCGCGCCCACGACCGCTTGATGGTGAACGGCAAATCCCTGGCATCGCCAAGCTCGACACGTCCGCCCCGGATGAGCCATTGTTCCCCGGACGCATAGTGTCGCTCCAGATCGCGCAGATAGTCGCGATGGACCGCGCAGTCATCGTCGACGAAGACCAGCACACGGCCGCGCGCGCGCCTCAGCCCGGCGTTGCGGGCAGCCGCCAGCCCGGGGCGCGGCTCGCAAACGGGCGTGAACGGAATGTCCGACGCAGCGGCGATGCTGGCCAGGCGTTCGGCCGTGCGGTCCATCGAACCGTTGTCGACGACCACGAGTTCGGCGGCGAAGCCGGCATGTGCGCGGCAGGCGGCTTGCACCGACTTGATGCAGGCATCGAGCACCGCGACGCGGTTGCGCGTGCAGATGATGAAGCTGACCTCCGGCGCCGATCGGTCACGGCCGCGACCGGTCGGGGCAGGGTCAAGCGCCGTCGAACGATCGCGCTGCAGAGCTTGGTGGGCTTTGACGATCATGCCTTTAACTCAACCGATGAGACGCCAGAACCGCCGCGGCGGGCGCGGATTTGAAGAAGTATGCCATGGCATCGGCTTGTCTGGCGGCCGACAGCGAGGCGAGGCTGAGCCAGGGCGCCCAGGCGCCGGGCCGCAGCGCATATTGCTCGCGGCGCCGGATGGCGTTCCATTTCGCGGTCCGCGTCAGCAATTCATGCGTCAGCGCAGGCTGCTTTTTGTCGGCGACGAGCTGGTAGAGGAAATAGAACAGGTTCAGCGCGCCAGCCTCGAAGCTCGGCCGCGTCGCCGCCGGCAGCGAGCGGATTTCCTCCTCCAGCGCGACGATGAAGCTGGCCGCACGGGCGACCGTGTCGTGGCTGACCGCATCGCCGATGTCTCGCAGGTCCCGCGTGGCCTGCGCCAGGCCCTCGCGCTCGAGGTTCTCGGCGACGATCCGCAAATGCGTCCTGCGCATCTCCTTGACGTGCCGGCTGGTCACGCTTGCCTCATGGACGCGGTAGACGACCAGGTTTTCGGGCATCATGGCTGCCGGGTAACGGCCGGCCAGCCGCCTGAAAAGATCGAAGTCCTCGGCGTGCCTGTAGATCGGGTCGTAGTGGAGAACGCTGTCGTCGACGACCTTCCTGTTGTAGACGACCGTCGGGTGCATAAAGATCGTGAAGAACATCGCCAATACAGGGATGCGGCCGAACTGGAACACCGGATCGGGCTTACCCCTGGCGATGCGGCCGCGGATCAACATGTCGACGCCGGCGCCGCAGAAGCCCAGTTCGGGCCGCCGCTCAAACAGCGCCACCTGGCGCGACAAACGCCAGGGATAGGCGACGTCGTCGGCGTCCATCCGCGCGACCAGTTCGCCCCGGGCGAGCGCCAGCCCTTCGTTGAGCGTCGCGACGAGGCCGCGGTTTTCGCGCGAGACGATCGAGATGCGGCTGTCGGCCTTTTGGCATCGCTCCAGTATCTCGAGCGAATTGTCGGTCGAGCCGTCATCGATCGCGATGATCTCCAGGCGACTGTGATCCTGCCGCAGGATGCTTCCCAGCGCGGCGGCGAGATAGGGGCCGGCATTGTAGACCGGCAACAGGACGGAGACGAGCGGCGCGGCGGTCATCGTCTTGCATCCGTGCGCTGGAGTTCGAGCGCCGGTGTGCGGCCATCGGGCGATCCGCCGGCCGCCGTCGCGAGCCACCCGCCATGGCCGACCTGTGCGGGGCGGGTGCGCGCGACATAGGGGAAGTAGCGCTTCAGGCTGTTGAGCGGCCTCTCGAAAACCACCCAGGAAATCCAGGCCGCGACAATCGTGGCGGCGCCCGCAACCAGGAATCGCCCTGGCCCTTGCGCCGAGACGTTGAGCGGAATCCAGGGCTGCGCCTTGACGGCGAGCGACAGCAATATCGGATGATAGAGATAGACGCCGTAGCTGATGCGGCCGAGGCCAAGCAGCGGCGGCAGTTCGGCAAGCCTGCCCAGGATGCCGCCAAGGCCGCGCGAACAGGCTGCTACGATGACCATCAGCGGCACCAGGGGCAGGACTTCCCGCAGCAGCCAGCGGGCCCATTCCAGTGTCGGATCGGCGGGCTCCGGGACTAACCACTCGATGACAAGGAATGCGGCCGCGAAGGCAGGCCAGCCCAGCCGCATCCAGTGCGGCAGGCCGGCGCCCCTAAAATGCCAGCAGGCAAGCAGCGCGCCCGTCGCCAGCGCATCCATGGATGCCGGCGGCAGCAGGTCGCGCGCCAGCGCCGGCGTGGCGGTGATCGGCCAATAGAATCGATAGGCCAGCGACAGCGCGATGACAGCGATGCAGATGGCCTCGAAGCGGCGGCGTGGGGCCAGCAGGACGACCAGCGGCCAGGCAAGATAGAACTGCTCCTCGATGCTCAGGCTCCAGAAATGGCCTAGTACCCAAGGATTCCAGTTATTGTGCTGCGCATACCAGAAGTTCGACAGATAAAGCGCATGCCAGACCAGCGACCCCCTGGACTGATCCAGGTCGACCAGCCAGACGAAACCCAGGACGGCAAAATAGGGCGGGAATATCCGCAACATCCGCCGGATGTAGAAGGAGCGCAGCGCCGGGCCGGTTTCGAATTCGGTGGCCGAGCGCGCCTCCAGGAGCAGGCGCGTGATCAGGAAGCCGCTCAGCACGAAGAACAGCCGCACACCGATATGGCCCCAGAACGAAGGTCCCTCCGCGAAGAAATGGGAATACAACACCATCGTTACGGCGATAGCTCTCAACGCATCAAGTTGGATGTCACGGGCGCTTCCCATCAGCGGCTTCCGCCGGCGTGATATCCGCGATGAGGCCGCCAGCCGGCCGTTTCGAGCGGCAGGCTAAGGCGGACGAGACCCGCCAAGGCACCCGCAAATCCGCGCATTGCGAGCACGGCCGGGCCGGGCTCGAAATCGACGGACGGACAACTCAAGCTGGTCAACCTGGCGGAATCCTCCACGGCGTATGTCCAGTCGCAAACGAGTCCCCCCAGGACATCGTTCGGCTACGGCATTGTGCAGCGCAACACAAAATATCTACCCGGCTGAAATACTTATGTGAGCAAGTGCTAAAAATTGACAAAACCGGCCGGTTCTCGCCATTTCTGGGGAGTTTCCTCAGAATTAAACCTTGGCGTTTAAATTGTGCCGATATTCCCGCCCCGGTTGATTGAGGGGAGATCTTGGCTTGAGAGCCTAGTTCTTTGTGAGGTCGCAAGAAATTCTGGAATCTATATTTTGGCTAATATGGATTCGATCCTGGTTCCGCAGAGAAATGAGTTGGAGCCATTGGCTTTGCGCAGTGCAGCATGGTCGCCGTTTTTTCGTCGGTTGCCGCACGCAACGTCCGTCACTCGGCTGAGCGAGCATCTGCTGTGGGCCGCCATCCCGTCACACCGCGTCGAACACCACCGTCTGTTCCAGCCCGCCGCCCCGGCGGTTTTCCAGCGTTACCGTGCCCCCGTAGCGCTCGATGATCTCCTTGGCGATGGCGAGGCCAAGACCGGCTCCGGGGACGGATTGCAGGCGGCCGGGGTTGACGCGGAAGAAGGGCTCGAACGCCTTGTTCAGGAGTTCCGTGGGTATGCCCGGGCCATGGTCAGATATGGTCAGCACGGCGCGATTGTCGGCTGCGGCCAGGTCGATGCGGCACGCCTTGCCATGGGTGGCGGCGTTGACGATCAGGTTGCGCAAGGCGCGGCGCAGGCCAAGCGCGCCGGCCCGCACGCAAACCTTGTCCAGGTGCCCGATCGAGACGGCATGGCCGAGCGATGCCATCTCGGCTTCGATATCGCGCACCGTCTTTGCCAGGTCGACCGCTTCGACGGCGTCCTGGTTCACCTCTTCGCGCACCAGGCGGATGGCGCTGTCGGCGATGCGGTCGAGTTCGTCGAGGTCGTGAAGCCATTTGTCGCGTTCGTCGTCGAGGAATTCGGCGCGCAGCCGCATGCGCGTCATCGGCGTTCGCAGATCATGGCCGGCGGCGGCGACCAGCCGCATGCGGCTTTCCATGGCGGTCCGCAGCCGCGACGAGAGTTGGTTCAGCGCATGCGCGGTGGCCTTGACCTCGGCCGAGCCCACTTCCGGCACCGCCGCCAGCACGCCGTCCGATCCGATCTTGGAGACGGCGGCCTCCAACATCTCGAGCGGGCGGATCAGCACCGAGGTGAAATAGACCGACACCGCCGTGGCGCCGGCGACGATCAGCGAGATCCAGCCTGCCAGAACCAGCCATTCGCGCCTTGGCGGCTTGAGGTGCGGCACCTCCATGATCGCCCAGCGGCTGTCAGGCAGGTGCATCGATGCGATCTGGCCGGGTTCGTCCGCCTTCTCGTTGACGACCGCCGGAAAGTCGAGGCCACGGCGGTGCAGGATGTCGTTGAGCATCGCCGTTTCGGCACGAGCCACCTTGCCGCCCGCCGGATGGTCGGCGAATTGCACCCGCAGGACGTCGGGGATCGGCCCCGGCAAAAGCCGCACCACCAGTTCCATCTGTTGGGCAATCCAGGGCACGGTCAGTTCCGGTGGCGGTCCGCCGCCGCGCACGCTGATGACGGCGGCCGTCGCCAGGCCGACGACGCCGACGATCGAGGCGACCAGCAGCAGGATGAGACGGCGGCGCAGCGAATTCACGCCTGGCTCTCCACGGTCTCGACGCGCGCGGTGAGCTGGTAGCCGCCATTGCGCACGGTCTTGAACAGCGGCCCGTCGCCGCTGTCCGAAAATTTCCGGCGCAACCGGCTCACCAGCACATCGACCGAACGCTCGAGCGGGTCGCGCTCGCGGCCCTGCGTCAGGTCGAGAAGCTGGTCGCGCGATAAAAGCCGGCCGGGGCGGTCGAGAAACACCTGCAAGAGGTCGAACTCGGCGCCCGTAAGGTCGACGGCCACGCCTTGTGCATCCGTCACCTTGCGGGTGTCCGGCTCCAGCCTGTAGCCGGCGAAGCGGTAGGTACGCGCGCGCGGGGAGGCGGGCGCCTCCTCGGGCGCCGAGCGCCTGAGCACGGCACGGATGCGGGCAATGAGCTCACGCGGGTTGAACGGCTTGCCGAGATAGTCGTCGGCGCCGAGTTCCAGGCCAATGATGCGGTCGACATCTTCCTTCAGCGCGGTCAGCAGGATGATCGGGGTGTGGGGGGGGGGGGGGGGGCCCCCCCCCCCCCCCCCCCAAACCCCCCCCCCCCCCCCCCCCCCCCACCCAGACAAGAGAGAGTGGGGAGGGAAAAAAAAAAGAAAAGGGGGGGGGGGCGCCACAAAAAAACCGCCGGGAAGAGGCAA
>NZ_JBVVQX010000016.1:92674-145978 GCF_055811675.1 Mesorhizobium sp. WSM4808 | reverse complement strand
CCCCCTGTGCCCCTTCTGCGGCCCGCCCCCCCCTACCCCCCCATTCCTCGCCCCAAACCTTCCCCCCCGCCCCCCCCCCCCCCGGCGGGGGGGGGGGGGGGGGGCGCCCCCCCCCCCCGCGGCAGATATCGAGCCCCGAGCCGTCCGGCAGCATCACGTCGAGCACGATCAGGTCGAACTGGCCCGCACCAAGCCGTTGCTCGCATTCGCGCCGGTCCGCCGCCGCCGTGACGCGAAAGCCCTGGCTGTCGAGATAGCGCTGGAGAAGCGTCCTGATCTCGCGGTCGTCGTCAACGACGAGGATATGGCGTTGTGACTGCATCAATCGTGCCCTTGCCTTGGCCACGATTATAGGAGGAGCCGCGCCCGAGCGGCATGGAAAATTGCAACCGAACGTTTCCGGCGGGTCATGGGAAACATTCGGAAACAAATTGCCCTTTTGCGGAAACCTTCGGCAACACGCCGACGCGAAGCGGACAAAGACGCTTCCTATCCTCTGAACTGTCCGAAGCATGAGAGAAAGGAACATCTTTATGCGAAGCAGACTTCTTGCGCTCGGCCTGTTTTCCGTCGCCGCAATTCACCCCGCGCTGGCAGCGCAGCCCGATCCCGGCGCCGGACCCGGCGAGCCGCCACCTGTCATGGCCATTCAGGACGGCCTGGATCACGGCCCGATGGCTGGACCCGGCCCGCATGGACCGATGCGGCCTGGCTCACAGGGTTTTGGCCCGCAGGGCTTTGGCCCCCGCCGCATGGGTCCGCCGCCGGAATTCATGCTGGCCGCCCGGCTCGCCGCGCTGGAGACCCGCGTTGGCATCCGCACCGAACAACTCGACGCCTGGCGCGACTACACCAGCGCGCTGCAGGCGGTGCTTTCGCCGCCTCAGCCTGACCACGGGCGGCCCGGTAGTGCTGAAGCGAAGGGTCCCGACGCGGCGGGTCCCGGCGGCAAGCCTGATCCTTTCGCGTTCCAGGAAAAGCTGGCCGACGATGTCACCGCCCGCGCGGTTTCGGCCGGTAAACTGAAGGACGCGATCGCGGAACTGCGTGCCAAGCTGACGCCCGAACAACTCGAAGTCCTCGCTTCGGCGGAACGCCCCCATGGATCACCCCCCGGTCCCTGGGGCGGGCCGCCGAACGATGCAGCCGGCCCCAGAGGCCTGCCCAACGATGGCAGGCAGCTCTCGCCCCAGCCCGGGAACGACTGACAACTCTGACCGACTGCACCGGCCGGCCCGGTACCCAACCCGTTCTCGGGCCGGCCGGTTCTCCGGGGGATGGCGGGCGTATCCCTGCCATCCCTCGTTTCAATCACGTCCAGTTCGAATGACGCCAATTCGAACCATGCCCAATTCGAACCATGCAATGGAAGCACGACAATGTGGGAAGCCATGATCATGCTGCGGCTGCTCGCGTCCGCCAGCCCGAGGCTCTCGTTCGGTCCTGCCGGGCGCGATATGCCGCTGGCCCTCCCGGTCGACACGCTGAAGGGCGCGATCCGCCTGCGCTTCGCCGCCTGGCGGCTGTCGCTTCCGCTCTCGCAGCCGCTCGACAACCATGGACATCATGACCGCAAGATCGCGTGAACTCCGGCAAGGCGCTTGGCATGTCCTCGCTGATCGGCATAATAATGTTGGTGGGCATCGCGGCCAGCTACTCGACCTTCGAGCAGCTCCGGCCGACGAGAAGGAGCGCGACATGAGCCGCTTCCAAGCATTGCTCGTCGCCGCCCGCCGACGGGTGCGGCCTATCATCATATGGATCGGCATGCCCCTCGACCAAGCGGTCCATTGCCAGCGCGTACGCAACTCCAGGGAAAGATCCAGGCCATGATTTCCAATCCTAGCCAGCCTCGTTTTTCGGCACGCCATCTGGCGCCCTGGGCCGCGATGTTCGCCGCTACCTTTCTGCTGGCGTCCTGCTCGCAGGAGGGCAGCGCCCCCACCGGCATGGGCGCGCCCGGCAAACCGGAAGTCGGCGTCGTCACCTTGCATCCGCAATCGGTGGCGATCACCGCCGAACTGTCGGGGCGCACGGCGGCTTCGCTGGTTGCCGAGGTGCGCCCGCAAGTGAACGGCATCATCCAGCAGCGCCTGTTCAAAGAGGGCAGCGAAGTTGCTGCGGGACAGCCGCTCTACCTGATCGATCCGGCAAGCTACAAGGCAGCCTATGACAGCGCGGTCGCCGCCCAGCAGAAGGCGCAAGCGGCGGTGCCGACTGCGCAGGCCAAGTTCGACCGTTATGCAGGGCTTTTGAAACAGAACGTTGTTTCCAAACAGGATTATGACGATGCCGCCGCCACGCTGGCGCAGGCGCAAGCCGATGTCGCCTCGGCCAAGGCCAGCGCCGAGACGGCGCGCATCAGTCTCGACCGCACCTCGATCACGGCGCCGATCGCCGGCCGCATCGACAAGTCCACGCTGACGCCCGGCGCGTTGGTGACCGCCAACCAGGACACTGTGCTGACCACCATCCGTGCCCTCGATCCGATCAATGTCGACGTCACGCAATCGAGCACCAACCTGCTCAATCTGCGCCAGGCGATCTCGGAAGGGCGGCTGAAGTTCAGCGGCCCCAATGTCAGCGTCAAGCTGAAGCTCGAGAACGGCACCATCTACACGCAGACCGGCAAGCTGGAATTCGCCGGCGCCAATGTCGACCAGACCACCGGCACCTTCGCGCTCAGGGCCGAATTCCCCAATCCCGATCGCTTGCTGCTGCCCGGCATGTATGTGCGGGCGCTGGTCGAGGAGGGCGTTGCCCAGAACAGTTTCCTGGTGCCGCAGCGCGCCGTCAGCCGCAACACCAAGGGTGAGGCCACGGCCATGGTCATCAATGCGCAGGGCAAGGTCGAGACGCGGGTGCTCGCGGTGCGCAACAGCGTCGGCAACAACTGGCTGGTGGATTCGGGTGTCGGCGACGGCGATCGTGTCATTGTCGAGGGCATGCAGCTGGTGCGCCCCGGCGGCGATGCGACGGGCGTTGAGGTGACGATCGACGAGACGACCGGCGAGGTCAAGGATCGCGGGCAGGGCACGTCCGCCGCACCGGCCGCGTCCAACGCTGCCAAACCGGCGCCTGCCGCCGCGGCCGGGAACTGAGGCGATGTCCGTATTCTTCATCAACCGGCCGATCTTCGCCTGGGTGATCGCCATCGTGATCATGCTGGGCGGGCTTCTGGCGCTCACCTCACTGCCGATCTCGCAATATCCGCAGATCGCGCCGACGACAGTCAACATCAGCGCCACCTATCCGGGCGCCGACGCGCAGACGGTCGAGAACTCGGTGACCAAGGTCATCGAGCAAGGCATGACCGGCATCGACAATCTGGACTACATGACGGCGACGTCGACCTCGACCGGTTCGGCCTCGATCACGCTGACCTTCACCACCGCAGCCGATCCCGACACCGCCCAGGTGCAGACGCAAAACAAGCTTCAGCTGGTGCAGTCGCAGCTGCCGCAGGTGGTGCAGAGCAATGGCATCACCGTCTCCAAATCCTCGACCGGCTTCCTTATGGTCATCGGCTTCGTCTCGACCGACGGCAAGATGAACTCGACCGATCTCGCCGACTATGTCGACGCCACCGTCAACGACACGCTGAAGCGCGTCGAAGGCGTCGGCTCGACGCAGCTGTTCGGCTCCGGCTATGCCATGCGCATCTGGCTCGATCCGGACCAGCTCGCCAAGTATGCCCTGATGCCGAGCGACGTGGCGACCGCCATCGAGGCGCAGAACACGCAGGTTTCTGCCGGCCAGCTCGGCGGCCTGCCGGCGCGCAAGGGCCAGCAGCTCAATGCCACGGTGACGGCCAAGAGCCGGCTGCAGACCGCCGAACAGTTCCGCAACATCATCCTGAAGAGCCAAACCGATGGCTCGCTGGTTCGCCTCAACGATGTCGCCACCGTCGAACTCGGCGCCGAAAGCTACACGACGCAGGCCAACTACAACGGCAAGCCCGCGGCCGGCGTGGCCGTCAATTTGGCGACCGGCGCCAACGCCATCAACACCGCCGAAGCGGTGCGCTCGACGATCGCCCGGCTGAGCTCGACCTTCCCGCAAGGCGTCGAGGTCGTCTATCCCTACGACACTTCGCCTTTCGTGCGGCTGTCGATAGAGGAAGTGGTCAAGACGCTGGCCGAGGCGATCGTGCTGGTGTTCCTGGTGATGTTCATCTTCCTCCAGAATCTGCGGGCCACCATCATCCCGACGATCGCCGTGCCGGTGGTGCTGCTCGGCACGTTCGGCGTGCTGTCGCTGTTCGGCTATTCCGTCAACACGCTGACGATGTTCGCCATGGTGCTGGCCATCGGTCTGCTCGTCGACGACGCCATCGTCGTCGTCGAGAATGTCGAGCGCGTGATGCAGGAGGAAGGCCTGCCGCCGAAGGAGGCGACGCGCAAGTCGATGCACGAAATCACCGGAGCGCTGATCGGCATCGCCACCGTGCTTTCGGCCGTGTTCGTGCCGATGGCTTTCTTCGGCGGCTCGACCGGCATCATCTACCGGCAATTCTCGGTGACCATCGTCTCGGCGATGGTGTTGTCCGTGCTGGTCGCCCTTGTGCTGACGCCCGCACTTTGCGCCACGATCCTGCGACCGCCCAAGGACCATGCGACGCAAACGGGCCCGTTCGGCTGGTTCAACCGGGTCTTCGATCGCGGGACGCTTGCCTATCGCGACGGCTCGCACGGCATCATCAACCGGTCCTGGCGCTTCCTCGCCGTCTTCCTGGCCATCGTCGTTGCCGTGGGCTGGATGTTTGCCCGGCTGCCAAGTTCGTTCCTGCCGGAAGAAGACCAAGGCATCCTGATCACCAGCGTGTCGCTGCCGGTCGGCGCGACGCAGGATCGCACGGAGCGGGTGCTGGCAGAGGTGACCGACCATTATCTCAATCAGGAGAAGGACGTCGTCGACGGGGTGTTCACCGCTTCCGGCTTCGGCTTCGGCGGCGCAGGGCAGAATGTCGGCATTGCGTTCGTGCGGCTGAAGGACTTCGACCTGCGGAAATCGCCGGCTTCTGCCGCGCAGGCAATCGCCGGCCGGGCGATGGGCGCGTTTTCGAAGATCAGGGATGCGCAGGTCTTCGCGCTTGCGCCTCCCGCCATCCAGGGCTTCGGCAACACCAACGGCTTCGATTTCTACCTGCAGGACGTCAACGGTGCGGGCCATGACGCGCTGATCCAGACGCGCAACCAGCTTCTGAACCTGGCCGGGCAGAACAAGCTGCTCGCCAACACAAGGCCCAACGGGCAGGAAGACCAGCCGCAATTCTCGGTCGACATCGATCAGGAAAAAGCCAGCGCGCTGGGCGTCAGCCTGGCCGACATCAACAACACGCTTTCGACCGCCTGGGGCAGCGATTACGTCAACGACTTCATCGATCGCGGGCGGGTGAAACCGGTTTATCTGCAGTCGGACCCGAACTTCCGCATGCAGCCGGAAGATCTGGACAAATGGCAGGTCCGCAACGCCAGCGGGGCGATGGTGCCGTTCTCGGCCTTTGCTTCCAGCCATTGGACATTCGGTTCGCCCAGGCTCGAACGCTACAATGGATCGGCGGCGGTCGAGATCCAGGGCGCGGCGGCCACGGGCATCAGCTCGGGTGCCGCCATGGACGAGATCGACAAGCTGGTGGCGCAGCTGCCGGCCGGCTATTCCCACGAATGGACAGGGCTGTCGCACCAGGAGAAGCTTTCCGGCAACCAGGCGCTGTCGCTCTATGCGATCTCGGCCCTTGTGGTGTTCCTTTGCCTGGCAGCACTCTATGAGAGCTGGTCGATCCCGTTCGCGGTCATGCTGTCGGTGCCGATCGGCATCTTCGGCGCGCTGCTGGCGGCAAGCCTGTTCGGCCAGTCCAACGACGTCTATTTCAAGGTCGGCCTGCTGACCACGATCGGTCTCGCGGCCAAGAATGCCATCCTCATCGTCGAGTTCGCCATCGAGCGGCAGACCGCCGGGATGGGGCTCGTCGAGGCGACACTTGAGGCAGCACGACAGCGGCTGCGGCCGATCCTGATGACGTCGCTGGCCTTCATCCTCGGCGTGTTGCCGCTGGCGATTGCCAGCGGTGCTGGCTCGGGCGCGCAGAACTCGGTCGGCATCGGCGTGATGGGCGGCATGATCGCGGCGACCGTGATCGGCGTCTTCCTGGTGCCGCTGCTGTTCGTCACCGTGCGGCGCATCTTCAAGGGCAGGGCGGCCAAACCAGATACGGGCGAGACGCCGGTGACGGCCAACCAGCAATAAGGAAAACTTCACATGACAGGTTTGGAACGTGGCTCGGTGGCCGCGAGGCGGCTTCTTGCGCCTATGATTACCGCTGTCCTGCTCGCTGGATGCGTCGTCGGTCCGGATTATCAGACGCCCATATTGGCGATGCCTGCAAGCTGGAGTGGCCAGAAGCCGACAAAGCCTGTCCAGCCGGCGCAACTTTCGAAATGGTGGCAGCGGCTGCGCGATCCCGAGCTGAACACGCTCGTCGAGGAAGCGGTTGCCGGCAATCTCGATGTCGCCACCGCCAAGGCAAAAATCCGCGAGGCGCGCGCCAGCTACCGCCAGAGTGCCGGCACGTTGCTGCCGTCGGTCGACGGCTCCGGCTCGGCCACCCGCAACAAGTCGGCCGAGACCACATCAGGTTCTGACGCCACCTACAGCGAGTATCAGGCCGGCTTTGACGCCAGCTGGGAGCTCGACCTGTTCGGCGCCAACCGCAGGGGCGTCGAGGCCGCGCGCTACGGGCTGGACGCCTCGCAGGAGGAACTGCGCTCGACGCTTCTCACCCTGATCGGCGATGTCGCTTCCTATTATACCCAGGCGCGTGGCTACCAGGCCCGCATCGCGCTCGCCCGGCGCTCGGCCGCGTCGCAAAGGCAGACCGCCGAACTTACCCGCACCATGGCGCAGGCGGGCACGGCGACCGCCGCCGATGTCGCCAAGGCGATGGGGCAGGCAGCGAGCACCGAAGCCGCGGTGCCGACGCTGGAGGCAAGCTATGCCCAGGCCGTGCATCGTCTCGCCGTGCTGGCCGGCCGGCCGCCTGCCTCGCTCAGCGAGCGGCTGAAGCGGGTCGCCCCGATCCCTGCACCACGCCTGCCGATGCCCACCGGAATTCCCGCCGACCTCTTGCTTTCGCGACCCGATTTGCGCATGGCGGAACGCCAATATGCGCAATACACCGCCAAGATCGGCCAGGCAGAGGCCGCCCGCTATCCCTCGGTCAGCCTGACGGGAGACATCAGCACGGCGGCGCTGAAGCTTGGCGATCTCGGCAAGAATTCGTCGATCGGCTGGTCGTTCGGGCCGACGCTCAGCGTGCCGGTGTTCAATGCCGGTCAATTGCAGGCGGCCGTCGAGGTCGCCAAGGCGCAGCGCGATCAATATTTCATCGCATACCGGTCTTCGGTGCTGACGGCGCTCGAGGATGTCGAGAACGCGCTGGTGCTGTTGTCGCAGGAGCGCATCCGGATCGCCAAGCTCGCCTCTTCGGCGAAATCCTATGGCGATGCGGCGCGGCTCGAAGGCACGCTCTACAAGGCCGGCGAGACAAGCCTGCTCGATGTGCTCGACGCCCAGCGCTCGCTCTACTCGGCCGAGGACTCGCTGCTGCAAAGCCGCGTCCTGCTGGCGACCAACTACATCGCCCTCAACAAGGCGCTCGGTGGCGGCTGGGATGGCACGGTGGACAGTGCCAAGCCTGAGATCGTCGACGTCAAGACCGCGCCAAGGCTGGCGTCGAAGCCGGCCTCGTGAGCGGTTCCCAGAGCTCGGTCAAGTATTCCGAGGCGGCTACGCAGATTTCGAGATTGTGCGAACACACCGCTCGTGAGGGCGTGTGAAATGCCGCCTCGTGCTTTGGCGATGGCGGGGTGATCGCATCGCTGTTATTGATGGTGACCACACAGCACAGGCGCCGCAGATGACATCCGATACACAGAAGGCCGAAGCGGTCGGGCAGTTGCTCGAAACGCCGGACCTTGCCAGCGCGCTCGAAAGCGAACAGTTCAAGAAATTCCTCGACCAGGTACCGATCGCCATTGCCGTTTCGGACCTGGGTTCGAAGGAGCGTGTCGTCTATGCCAATCCGGAATTCGAGAAACTGTCCGGCCTCAAGGCGGCGACGCTCGCCCGGCAACACTGGGCGGCGCTTTCCGGCACCGGCCTGCACAAGCAGAAGGACCGGCCGCTGTTTGAGGCCGTGGTCGAGGACACCGATTTCATCGGCACGTTCCGGCTGGAGCGGACAGACGGCCAGCCGGCGATCGTCGACGTCTATTCCAACGTCATCGAGGACGACAATGGCAAGGCCTGCTTCCGGCTGGTGGCGCTGGTCGACGTCTCGGCCCATGGCGAAACGGAGGATCCGCGATCGATCGATGAGCGCATCCGCGAAAAGGACACGCTGCTGCGCGAATTGCAGCATCGGGTGAAGAACAATCTGCAGATGATCACCGCACTGATCCGGATGGAGACGCGCAACGCGGCCGAACCGGATCAGAAGCGTTTCGAGAGGCTGGCAGGTCGCGTCGATGCGCTGGCAATCCTCTACCAGACGCTGTCGGGGGACGATGAAAAGGATGAGGTCGATCTTGGTGTCTATCTCAGCCAGATCGCGTCGGCGGTGATGAACTCGCATGCGGTCGAGGGCATCCGCCTCGACATGAAGGTCGACACCTATCCGGTGTCGATCAATGTCGCCATGCCGACCGGGCTGGTGGTGAACGAACTTTTGACCAATGCGCTCAAGCATGCCTTCCAAGGGCGAGACGGCGGCACGATCACGCTGCACAGCATCGTCGACGGTGATGGCTGCCGCATCGTGATCGCCGATGACGGCATCGGCCTGCCGGACGGCGAGACCTGGCCCAAGAGCGGCAAGCTCGGCGCGCTGATCGCCCGCTCGCTGACCGAGAATGCCAAGGCGCAGTTCGACGTGAAGTCGAGCGCCGGCGAGGGCACTCAGGTGATCATCGTGTTCAAGCGCTCGGCTGCCACCGCCTGAAGCGTATCGTTGTCGTCGCGCTCTCGCATCTACAGGATCATCTCCAGCTATTCCTTGTGCACTGCGGCAATGAACGCTTCGCGGGCTGGGAGGCTCATGGCGTGCCAACAGTCCGTGCCCCAGCAGCCAGTCCGCCGCTGCCTCACGACAGGTTGGCCGGTTCGCCCTATCTCCATGCCGCCGGTCGGGTTTGGACCCGGCGGCATGGAGGATGGGATCACGTGACATCGACGCCGATTGCCAGTCGCGAAGCGGCGCCCTTGCCGGTCGCGGCACTGATGGGCGCCATGGTGTCGATCCAGATCGGCGCCACCTTCGCCAAGGGCCTGTTCCCGCAGATCGGCGCGCAAGGGACGACGACGCTGCGGCTGGTCATCGGTGCGCTGATGCTGATCGCGGTGCTGCGGCCCTGGCAGATGCGGCCCTCGCGTGCCACTCTGCCGTGGCTGGTCGCCTATGGGGTGACGCTTTGCGCGCTCAACCTCCTGTTCTACGCAGCGCTCGCCAGGATTCCGCTCGGCATCGCGGTGGCGCTGGAGTTTACCGGCCCGCTTCTGGTGGCGACCTTGAGCTCGCGGCGCGCCAGCGACTTTGCCTGGATCGCGCTGGCAGTGGCCGGCATCCTGCTGTTGTCGCCCTTCGTTCATTCCCTCGCGCCGCTTGATCCGATAGGGGTGATGCTGGCGCTGGCTGCCGGTGGCTTCTGGGCGCTTTATATCGTGCTTGCCCAGAAGGCCGGCGCGGAGCTTGGCACCCGCACCACTGCCTACGGCATGGCCATCGCCGCTGTGCTCGTGCTGCCCTTCGGTATCGCGCAGGCGGGATCCGCGCTGCTGTCGCCGTCGATCCTGGTCAGCGCGCTGCTGGTCGGGCTGTTTTCCAGCGCGTTGCCGTTCTTCCTGGAGATGGTGGCGCTGACCCGCATGCCGGCGCGCATCTACGGCACGCTGACCTGCCTGGAGCCGGGGCTGGGTGCGCTGGCCGGCTTCCTGTTCCTGCATGAAAGCCTGACCGCAACACAGTTGGCCGGGATCGCAGCCGTCGTTGTCGCCGCCTTCGGCACGGCGCTGACATCACGGCCGCCGGTGCCGTCGCCGGAGTAGGGTGGCGCGATTCGTCGGCACTGGGCATTTTCGAGTAATCCGAAATTCAACCAGCCCAATCCACGAAATTAAGCCAATCCTTGTCCAGGACGGCACTGGAATTGTCACCTGGCGCACAAGTATTTCCGGCTCTGGACAGACCGTGATCTGGTCCCATACGGTGCGTGTCGAAATGAAGACGCGATTGTAGAAAAGGCCGGTTGCCCCTTGCAAAAGAACGTCTTCTCATCGGCGGATCTGCCGCCGCATCTGGATCATCGCGCACGCTTCGCGCTCTGGCAGGACATCCATGTCGCCGAGATATGGTCGGTCGAATACACGATTTCGGAGAGACTGTCGTTCGAAGCCGCGATCGAAGCCACCGCTGTCGGCTCGCTGGTGCTTGGGCAGATGGCCGGGACGATCCGTCATGCCAGCCGCAAGGCGGGCAATATCGCCGCCGATGGTCGCGACGGCTATCTGCTGCTGGTGAACAATGGCGATACGGTGCTCAGCGGCACGCAGATTGGCCGCGATTATCACGTCGGCAAAGGCGAGGCCGCACTGGTCTCGGCTTCGGAAGCGTTGCAGATGACCGGCGGCGACAGCAATGTCTGGGCCAATGTGGTGCTCCCTCGTGCCGTGCTGGAAAATGCCTTCGCTCATATCGAGGATCGGCTGGCGTTGACCGTTGGAGCCGACAATGAGGCGCTCGGCATGCTCAAGCGCTATTGCAGCTTCCTGGAAGCAGGCCCGGCGCTGGTCTCGCCCGACCTCATCGGCCACGCCACCGAAACGATCGTCGACCTGATCGGCCTTGCGACCGGCGCCAAGGGCGAAGCGGCCGAACTGGCGGGCCTGCGCGGCCTGCGCGCGGCAAGGCTGCAGGCCATACTGCAGAAGATGCGGGATAATTTCGCCGATCCCGCCATTTCGGCGCAGGGCGTTGCCGGGCAATTGCGGCTCTCCGTTCGCTATGTCCATGACCTGCTGCAGGAAACCGGGGTGAGCTTTGCCGAGCGCATTCTCGAACTGCGCTTGCAAAGGGCGCATCGCATGCTCCGCGACAGGCACAATGACCGCATGCGGATCAGCGAGATCGCGCTGCTCAGCGGCTTCTCCGACGTCTCCTATTTCAACCGCTGCTTCCGCCGCCGATTCGGCTCGACACCGGGCAGTGCCAGGTAGTTTCGTCGCCGCTAACCCCGCCGGATACACGACACGCCAATCGACTGAGGCCGAATGGCCACACCAGCCGGGAAAGCGCTGCTATGCTTTCCCCGACAATTCGGGTGCGGCCCAGCCCAAGACGCGGCGGGCGGACAATGCAACACCGGATTTCTCGACAACAGCTGGATCTCCGCAGCTCATTTGTGCGGTGGGGAAGCAACATGGGGCAGCAGACAACAATGAAAACTCTTCTTCTCGCAACGGCCTTCATTCTCGCGCCGCTCGGTGTGGCGTGTGCGGCTGATATCAATGAGGTTTCGCCTGTTGCATCCGGCTACGACTGGTCCGGACTCTATGCCGGCGTCGACATCGGCTACGCGGCCGGAAAATCCAATCTGTTCATCGCCGGCGGCGGACTGGGCGGGGCCACCGATCTCAATGTCTCCACCGATCCGAACGGATTTATCGGCGGTGTCCATATCGGCGCCAATTACCAGATGGAGAACAGCTTCGTGATCGGCGCCGAGGCCGACATCATGTACAGCAATATAGATGGGCTGACGGCCCTCGACGCCGGCGGCGGCGGTGTCACCACGTTGCTCAAGAGCGAACTCAAATGGTCGGGGTCGGCGCGGCTGCGCGCCGGCTATGCTTTCGATCGGACCTTGCCCTACATCACTGCCGGTGTCGCCGCGGCCAAGTATGAACTAATTGCGGTCAGCGCCGGTGGCCCTGCCGCCGAAGTAACGCTCCACAGCGACAGCCATGTCGGCTGGACCGTTGGCGCCGGCATCGAGCACGCCTTCACCGACAAGTGGATCGCTCGAGCCGAATATCGTTACTCCGACTTCGGCAGCCAGGATCTCTCGGTGGCAGCCGGTCTGCCTACGGAAACCCATGTCGACCTCCAGACGCAGGATATCCGGGTCGGGCTAAGCTACAAGTTCTGATTGCTGGTGCTACAGGTCTCCCTCGGGAGATGGCCGGCAGGCCAGGGGGCCGGCGGGGCTCGGCCTGCTGCCGCAGACGGGGGTCGGCGCTCTATACGCGACGACCCCCTCTGTTGCCTTTGGCGACATCTCCCCTCGAGTGGGAGATCAGCCGCTCTTCAGATCAGCTTCTCCAGCGTGATCGGCAAATCCCGCACCCTCTTTCCCGTCGCATGGAACACCGCGTTGGCAATCGCCGGCGCCACGCCGACAATGGCCAGCTCACCAACGCCCTTGCCGCCGAGCACCGAGGAATGCAGGTCGGGGATGCCGACCGAGATCACTTCGAAGTCCGGGATGTCGGCGTTGGTCGGCACGAGGTAATCGGCGAGGTTGTCATTGACGATGCGGCCGTGGCGGCGGTCGACGATGCCTTCTTCCAATAGCGCCTGGCCGATGCCCATGATGATGCCGCCCTTCCATTGGCTTTCGGCAAGTTTCGGGTTGTAGAGCCGCCCCGAATCCAGCGCCGACACCACACGCGATACACGCACCGTGCCGAAGTCCTCGTCGACGCGCACCTCGATGAAATGCGCGCACCAGGAGTGGCGGGAATAGTCGCCCTCGGTGTGCGGCAGCGCCATGGCGATGGTGGTGTAGTTCTTGTAGCGCTCCTCTGGCGTCGAGTTTTCCGGCATGGTGTCGCCGGTGGCTTCGATGTGGTCGCGGCCGACGCTTTTGAGCAGTTCGGCGATCGAGACATCGGGGCCGTCGCCGCGCGGCGAAGCGATGCGGCCATTGGCGACGACCAGCGTGTTGGCCTGCAGCGCGTGGAAAGGCGACCGCGGATCGCTGATGGCAAGGCCCACCAACTGGTCGAGCGCTGAGCTCGCGGCCTTGTATACCGCGCCGGTCATGACGCCGGCCAGGCGCGAGCCGCCGGTGACGCCGGCGCGCGGAAAGCGGGAGTCGCCGAGTTTCACCACCACGTCGTCAGCTCGCACGCCGACCGTTTCAGCGGCGGTCTGCGCCAGGATTGTGTAGGTTCCTTGACCCATGTCGATCGACGAGCTTTCGACCTCGACCGAGCCGTCGGCCAGGATACGCACGATCGCCTCGCCATAGGCGCGCCGAACCGGATAGGTGCCAGCCGCGACGCCCCAGCCGATCAACTGGGTGCCGTCGCGCATCGAGCGCGGTTCGGGCGAGCGCCTGGCCCAGCCGAAGCGCTCCGCACCTGCGGCAAAAGCCTCGCGTAACTGCCGGGTAGACCAAGCCTTTTTGGCATGCGGATCCTGCTCGGCATAGTTCCGGAGCCGGATTTCCAGCGGGTCGATGCCGACCTCGTAAGCGAGCTCGTCGATGGCGCTTTCGATGCCGAAGGCCGAGGGGTTTTCGCCCGGCGCGCGCATGGCGCCCGGCACCACCGAATTGACCCGCACGACGTTCTGCTTCGAGGAGAAATTCGGCGTCGCATACATGATCGAGGTGACCGATCCCAGCGGCTCGACCCACATGCCGTCGATGGAGGTCTCATTGACGCCGCGATGCACGATCGACTGGATCTTTCCTTGCGTGTCGGCGCCGATCGTCACGGTCTGGCGTGTCGCCGCGCGGCCACCATAGCCCGTAAAAGTCTGGGGCCGCGTCATCACCAGCCGCACCGGCCGGCCAAGCATTCTGGCCGAACATGCGGCCACCGCGCCATGGCTGAGCGCCAGCGCCTTGGAGCCGAAGCCGCCGCCAATATAGGGCGAGACCAGCCGCACATTCTCGAACGGCACGCCGAACCATTCGGCATAGGTGCGGGCCATCCCGTCCAGCCACTGGCTCGGCTCCCATACGGTGAGCCGGTCGCCCTCCCAGCGGGCGATCAGGCCATGCGGCTCCATCGGCGCCTGGTACTCGCGCGGCGTGTTATAGGCGGCGCAGATGCGGACCGGTGCCGAGGCGAACGCACCTTGCGCATCGCCCCATTCCTTGGTCATGGCGTCGATCGGGATGCCGTCGCCAGCCTTGCCGTCGCTGAGGTCGACGATGGAAGGCGTCTCGTCATAGCTGACCTTGACCAGGGCCGCCGCCGCGACCGCCTGTTCGAAGGTCTCGGCGACCACGGCAGCGACATGTTGACCCGAGAACGTGATGTCGCGCGCGAGCGGGCAATAGGGCTTGTCGGGCGGCGGTGTGCCGAACCAGTCCGCCGCGGTCTTCAGGCTGATGATGGTGTCCGGCGTCAGCACCTGCAGCACGCCGGGAGCGGCCTCGGCTGCCTTGGTGTCGATCGCGCGCACCTTGCCGGATGCAATCGTGCTCCCGACCAGCACGGCGTAAGCGAGGCCTTCGAGCTGCTGCTCGATGGCGTATTTCGCCGCGCCGGTGATTTTGGCCGGACCGTCGACGCGCGACAGCCGGCCGCCGACGGCTTCGGCAAAAGCGCCGTCGGACGCATCCCCATGCCTGATGTTGTGAACGGTCATGCCGTCTCTCCCAATTTGAGGATGGCGCGGGAGACGACGCGCGGCGCCAGTTCGACCTTGTAGTGGTTGGCGCCATGGTCGACGGCGCCTTCGACGGCGAGCAGGCTGGCGGCGCGGACTGCGTCCGGCTCCAGCGCGTTGCCTATCAAGGCTGCCTCAACGGCTCGCGCCCGCCACGGCTTGGTCGCGATGCCGCCAAGCGCCACCCGCAAATCGCGGATCGTTCGGCCGTCGGGTTCGAACTCTATGCCGACAGCGGCACTTGCCGCCGCGAATTCATAGGACTGCCGGTCGCGGATTTTCAGGTAGGTCGAACGCCGGGCAGAGGACGAGCCGGGGATCTCGATGGCGGTGATCATCTCGCCCGGTTCGATCGCATGTTCCCTATCCGGCGTGGTGCCGGGCAGCAGGAAAAAATCGTCGACCGGGATCTGACGCTCGCCGAGATGGACTGTTGCGTCGAAGGCGACCAGCGCCACGGCGAGGTCGCCTGGATACATGGCGATGCAGGCGTCGCTGGCGCCGAGCACGGCGTGGCCCCTGGTGACGCCGCCTATGGCCGAACAGCCGCTGCCGGGTTCCCGCTTGTTGCAAGCGGAGAAATTCCCGGGATCACGGAAATAGGGGCAGCGCGTGCGCTGCATCAGATTGCCGCCGATGGTCGCCATGTTGCGGATCTGCGCGGAAGCCGCCTGCCACAGGGCTTCCGACACCGCAGGAAAGCGGCTCTTGATGTCGGCATGGTCGGCGACATGGCTCATCCTGGCCAGCGCGCCGATGGTGGCGCCGCGTTCGTTCACCTCGATGCTGTCAAACCCCTTGAGATGAGCGATGTCGACCAGCGTCTCGGGTTCGGCGACGCCGCATTTGGCGAGATCGATCAGCGTGGTGCCGCCGGCCAAGAGCATGGCGCCGGGCAGGGCGGCCACTTGGCGTGCCGCATCGACCGAGCTGGCGCGCACATACGAAAAATCCCTCATGATGCGACCTCCAAGGCGGCTTGGCGAATGGCGGCGACGATGTGCGGATAGGCGCCGCAGCGGCAGAGATTGCCGGCCATGTATTCGCGGATCTCGCCGTCGGAGCCGGCATGGCCCTCACGGATGCAGGCGACGGCCGACATGATCTGGCCCGGCGTGCAATAGCCGCACTGGAAGGCGTCCTGTTCGAGGAAGGCAGCCTGCACGGGATGCATTTCGCCCTCCCGTGCAAGCCCCTCTATGGTGGTGACGGTGCGGCCTTCGGCTTGGGCGGCCAGCGTCAGGCAGGCCAGCACGCGCTCGCCGTCGATATGCACGGTGCAGGCGCCACACTGGCCGTGGTCGCAGCCCTTCTTGGTGCCGGTCAGGCCGAGCCGGTCGCGCAAGGCGTCGAGCAGTGTCACACGCGGCTCGATGTCGAGCCCGTGAAGGTCGCCGTTGATGTCGAGATGGACCGGGATCGTTGTTTTCGTCATGGGCATCTGGCTCCAGTTGCTTGACGCGAAGTCGTTGATCTCATGTTGGGCCGGCGAGGAGCTAGCGCCCGCTGTCCGGCCCTTCGCTGTCGCTCCGGACCGTTCGGGCGTTCAGCCCTTTAAAAAGGTCCACTGGACCTTTTGATCCGCCCGAAGGCGGACCGGGCCTTCACCGTTCGTCGGACGGGAAAGCCAAGCAATTGGCTTCCCGTCCGCTAGGCGGACCACTCCTCACCCCAGCAGGTCCTCGATGCGGATCGGAAAGCGCCGGGGTCGCACCCCGGTCGCATGCCAGACCGCATTGGCGACGGCGCCGGCCGTGCCGGTGATGCCGATTTCGCCGACGCCCTTGATGCCAAGCGCGTTGACGTGAGGGTCGTCCTCGTGGACCAGCAGCGCCTCGACCGACGGAACGTCGGCATTCACCGGGACATGATATTCGGCGAGGTTGGCATTCTGGATCCGGCCCGAGCGCCGGTCGGTGATGGCTTCCTCATGCAGTGCGAACGAGACGCCCCAGATCATGCCGCCATAATACTGGCTGCGCACCAGCCTGGGATTGATAACCCGGCCGGCGGCGAACGCGCCGACCAGCCTTGTGACGCGGATTTGGCCGAAATCCGGATCGACCTTCACCTCGGCGAACACGGCGCCATGCGCGTGCTTGGCATAGGTCTCCTGGGACGCCGGGTCGGGGGCACCTTTGCCATGGCCCTCGATCTCGGTCAGGCCTGCACGTGTGAGGATCTCGGCATAGCTTTCACCGCGGCTTTCATCGTCGCGCCGATAGAGGCGGCCACCGCGCGCCAGCACGCCTTCATTGCCGGCGCCGTAGAGCGGTGAGTGCTCGTCACCGGTGGCGAGATCGGCGAGCCTGGCGATGACGGCGGCACCCGCATTGTGGATCGCCATGCCGGCCGTCGCCGTGTGGCCGGAGCCGCCGGCAATGCCTGCATTGGGCAGATCGGAACTGCCGGCCCTGAAATCGACCTGGTCGATATCCAGTCCCAGTCCGTCGGCGGCGATCTGGGCGAAGGCGGTCCAGGCGCCTTGCCCCATGTCCTGCGCGCCGGTCTCCATCAGGCCGCTGCCATCGCTTCTCAGCACGGCGCGGGCCTCGGCGTGGAACATCAGGGCCGGAAACGTCGCCGTGCCCATGCCCCAGCCGGTCAGGAAACCGTCCGCGTCGCGCATCAGCCGCGGCTGAAGCGGGCGGCTTGCCCAGCCGAACGTCTCGGCCGCTTGCCTGTAGCATTCGCGCAGCGCCTTGGAGGAAAACGGCTTGCCGGTCATCGGCTCGACCTCGGCATAGTTCCGCAGCCGGAATTCCAGCGGGTCCATGCCACAGGCGTGAGCCGCCTCGTCGATGGCGCTCTCCAGCGCGATCGAGCCGGTCGCTTCGCCGGGCGCCCGCATGAACAGCGGGGTACCGGTGTCCAACCGCACCGCATCGTGCGAGGTGGCGATGGCCGGGCTGGCGTAGAGCGTGTGCGAGGCATCCGCCGCCGGTTCGAAGAAATCGTCGAACGTGCTCGACGCAGTCTTGGCGTGATGGTCGAGTGCCGTCAGCCGCCCTTCGCCATCCATGCCCAAGCGCAGCGTCTGGCGCGTCGGCGCACGGTGGCCGACCGGGCCGTACATCTGCTCACGCCGCAGCACCAGCTTGACCGGACGGCCGACGAGACGCGCCGCCAGGATGCCGAGCACCTGCGGTCCGGAGATCATGCCTTTCGAGCCAAAGCCGCCACCCAGGAACGGGCTGCGGATGTGGACGTTTTCCGGTGCGATGCCGAACAGGCCGGCGATGCGGCCCTGCGCCATGGCAAGGCCCTGGCTCGGCGTGTCGATCGACAGTGTGTCGCCATTCCAGGCGACGACGATCGCATGCGGCTCCATGGCGTTGTGGTACTGGGCCGGCGTCTCGTAGGTGGCTTCGATCCGTGTCTTTGCCGATTTGAGGCCGGCCTCGACATCGCCCTTGTGCTGCACGGCCGGACCGCCGACGCCGACGCCACGCGGCACGAAGCTTTCAGCGCCGTCCAGGCCAACGCGCGCCGGCAGCACTTCATAGCGCGGCGACAGCAAAGCCGCCCCCTCGGTTGCCGCCTCCAGCGTCTCGGCGATTACCACGGCGATGCTCTGGTTGGGGTAGCGGACCTGATCGTTCTGCAGCAGGTCGAGCCGGAACATGAAGGGGTGGTCCTTGGCGTCCGGGTCAGCGGCGAGCGCCGGCCGGTTCTTGGGCGTCATCACCTCGACCACGCCCTGGTGCGCCTTTGCCGCCTCGATATCCAGAGCGGCAACGCGGCCGCGCGCGATGCTGCTGACCGCCAGCACGGCGTAGAGCATGCCGGGCGGGTGGTTGTCGGCGGCATAGCGCGCGGCTCCGATGACTTTCAGAAAGCCGTCGCGGCGGGTCAGCGGCTGGCCGATGCTGGAGCCCTGCCGGGCATGGGCGGGTTGCTGGTTGAGGCTGAGTTCAAGCGTCATGGCGCGCTCCGGGAATGTTCGAGAACGGGGAGGCAGGAAGGGCTGGCAGACGCTCGGGCGTTCCCGAAAGCGCAGATATCAGCGCCCTGACCACGATGCGGCGGGCAAGCTCGATCTTGAAGGCATTGTCGCCGGAGGGGCTGGCATCGGCCAAGGCAGCGTCCGCGGCGCTCGCGAAGGTCGCCTCGCTGGCGTCCGCGCCGAGCAGGACGGCTTCCGCCGTTCGGGCCCGCCACGGCTTGGCCGCGACGCCGCCCAGTGCCAGCCTTGCGGCGCGGATCTTGCCGCCATCGACGACGAGCGCTGCCGCGGCCGATACGACGGCAAAAGCATAAGAGGTGCGTTCGCGGACTTTCAGGTAACGGGCATTGGCGGAGAAGGAGGCCGCCTCCGCCGGCAGGCGCACCGCCACGATCAGGTCGCCGGGCTCCAGCGCATTCTCCCGCTGCGGCGTTTCGCCGGGAAGCCGGTGGAATTCCTCCAGCGTCACATGGCGCCGGCCCCCCTTGCCCTCGATCTCGACCACGGCGTCGAGCGCCACCAGCGGCACGCAGAAGTCCGACGGGTGGGTGGCGATGCAGGCATCGCTCCAGCCGAGCACGGCGTGCAGGCGGTTCTCGCCTTCCAGCGCGTCGCAGCCGGTGCCTGGCTGGCGCCTGTTGCAGGCGCTGGCGGTGTCGTAGAAATAGCTGCAGCGCGTGCGCTGCAACAGATTGCCGCCGACGGTGGCGGCGTTGCGAAGCTGCGCCGAAGCACCCGACAGCAGCGCCTCGGCCACCGCCGGATAGGATTTGGCGAACGCCGCGTCATGGGCGAGATCGGCATTGCGGACCAGCGCGCCGATGCGCAGGCCGCCATCGTCCTGCCGTTCGATGCGGTTGAGCTCCGGCAGCCGGGAAATGTCGACGATACGCTCGGGACTGGTGATGCCGCCTTTCATCAGGTCGAGCAGATTGGTGCCGCCGGCGAGATAGGCCGAACCCGGCTCGGCTGCCGCGGCGATGGCGTCGGGGATGGTGGCGGGCCTGACGTAATCGAAATCTCTCATGCCGCGGTCCTCCGGTCGGCTTTGACAAGCTGTTGCTGGGCTTCCAGGACGGCCTCGACGATGCCGCCATAGGCCGCGCATCGGCATATGTTGCCGCTCAGCCCCTCACGGATGCGTTCGGGATCGTCGCCGGCCTGTGCCTCGGCGATCAGGCCGAGCGTGCTCATGATCTGGCCGGGTGTGCAGAACCCGCACTGGAAGCCGTCATGGGCGATGAAGGCGGCCTGCACCGGATGCAGTTCCTCGCCGTGGGCGACGCCTTCGATGGTCAAGACTTGGGCGCCGTCATGACTGACCGCCAGCGCCAGGCATGAGTTGATGCGCTTGCCGTCGACCAGCACCGTGCAGGCGCCGCACTGGCCGCGGTCGCACCCCTTCTTGGTGCCGGTGAGATCGAGCCGCTCGCGCAGCAGGTCGAGCAGGGTTACGCGTGGATCGACCTCCAGTTCGTGTCGGTGGCCGTTGATGGTGAGGGTGATGGGAAGGCTGGTCATGGGCGTCTGGCTCCAGTTGCTTGACGCGGATGGGATTGAACTGGTGCCTTGCCGCGGAAGGGCAAGGTAACCGTTCGGTCAGGTCTTGACGGCGAAAGCGGAGATGGCAGCGGATCTCCCGCGAGACAGGCGGGCAGGGGAGATGTCGGCTTGCGTGTTCGAAAGACGTGACATACCGGTTCCCCTGATTATATGATAAAGGTGCTCCACTAAAACGGAGGCGCCTCCGTTTAATACTTGGTGGCTGAACCGGCCGGGTTCAAGCCCCCTGACACGATGTGGAGAAAAAATTGGCCAGCGAGCCGTCCGCCATTGCTGAACAGAAGGCCGAGGCTGTAGACGCAAAGCCGTTGCGCGCCGATGCGCGGCGCAACCGCGACCGGCTGGTCGAGGTGGCGGTGTCGGTCTTTGCCGAGCGCGGCATCGATGGCTCGCTGGAGGAGATCGCGCGCCGCGCCGGCGTCGGCATCGGCACGCTCTACCGGCATTTCCCGACGCGCGAGCATCTGGTCGAGGTGGTCTATCGCCGCGAGGTGGAGGCGCTGTGCGCGGCCGCCGGCGAGCTTGCCCAGAAACATCCGTCCGATGTCGCGCTGGAACAGTGGATGCAGCGCTTCGTCGACTACATCGCAACCAAGCGCGGCCTGGCGACCAGCCTGCGCATCGTGCTCACCACCAATTCGACGCTGTTTTCCGACACGTTCGGCCGGGTGTCGCAAGCCTTGCGACAGCTGGTCGAAGCGGCGGTGGCCGACGGCACCATCCGCGGCGACGTCGACGCTTCCGACGTGCTGCACGCGCTGGGCGGCATCTACTCAGCGCCCGACACCCCCGAATGGCGCGACCGCTCCCGCCGGCTGGTCAAGCTGTTGATGGACGGGTTGCGGTTCGGGGCTGCAAAGGCACAATGAGGCGACGAGATTCCGCCCGTGCAAAACCACACCTGTCGACAAATTGAGGGGACCCAATGTATGTAGGCCGTTCCTACAAAATAGTGGATTTCGCGCTGTGGTCGCGGCGCAGCGTCATCTACATGGTGGTGGTGAGTGGACTGGCCGTGGCGGCCTACCGTCTTCCAGGCATCGCCGGGTTTTCGGTGCCATGGTCGGTGGTGCTGGTGCTTGGTACCACCGTGTCACTCGTTGCCGGGTTCAAGAATTCGCAGGTGTTCACCCGCAGCAGCGACGCGCTGCAGGCTTTTACGCAAATTACGGCCAGCAGCCGGTTGTGGTCCAATTTCTGCAGGGATTTCCTCGACGCGCCGACGGCCAGACAGCTCATCTATCGCCACATCGCCTGGATGACGGCGTTGCGTTTTTCCCTGCGCCGGCCAATGCCATGGGAATCCATGGCGCGGGCCGCCAATATCGAATACCGGCGGCGCTACCGCATCCATGAGGATGCGAGCTCGATCGCCGACGAATTGCGTCCGCTGCTCGCCGAACAGGCCGAGGACGTCCTGAAATCGCCCCAGCCGGCGATCACCCTGCTCGAACGGCAATCTGTCCAGGTCAATGCGCTGTTCAAGGACACAAAGCTCCCTCCTCAGATCTATGGCGAACTGACCAAGCTGATCCGCGACTTCCATGACCAGCAGGCGCGCTGCGATCGCATCAAGAACAATCCCTATCCCCGGCAATACGCCATCGTCAGTTCGATGTTCGTGATGATCTTCTGCACGCTGTCGCCGTTCGGGGTCGTTCCCGTCTTTGCCGATATGGGCAAACTGGGTGGGGCGCTCGGGTCGATCGCGATCTGGTTGACGATCCCGTTCAGCACGCTGCTGGGCTGGGCCTACATGTCCCTCGACCAGGTCGGCGAAAGCAGCGCCAACCCGTTCGAGGGCAACGCCAACGACGTCCCGATCTCGCAGATATGCCGCGACATCGAGATCGAGTTGCGCAGCGGGCTCGGCGAGGCCGATCTTCCCAAGCCCCTGCTGCCGGTCAACGACATCGCGACCTAGGCAGGATCAAGACGAAGGCGCGGACCCGAAGGTCCCTTCATCGTGCTGCTGGCGGAGGCCGCTCAAACGTCGAGGCAGACCTTGCCGAAATGCTTTTGCGTTTCGTAATGCGCGAAGGCGGTGGCGATGTCCTGCAGCGGAAAATGGCGGTCTATGACGGGCTTCATCCTGATAGTCTCTATCGCCCGGATCATATCCTCCTGGTCGGCCCGGCTGCCGATGGAGATGCCGCTGATGCGGATCTGGTTGGAAAACAGGGCGGGGATAGACACTTCCGCCGCAAAACCGGTCAGGACGCCGACCAGGGCGATGTGACCGCCCGTTCTGCAGGCCGCAATCGACTGCGCCAGGGTGGCGGGTCCGCCGACCTCGATCACGTGATCGACACCGCGTCCGCCCGTCAGATCCCTGGCCTTGCGACCCCAGTCCGGGACGGACTTGTAGTTGATGACGGCGTCGGCTCCGAGGCGCTTGAGCCGCTCCAGCTTCTGCTCGTCGGATGAGGTGGCGATGACCCGGGCGCCGGCGGCTTTGGCGAATTGCAGCGCGAACAGCGATACGCTGCCCGAACCGAGGACCAGCACCGCGTCGCCCGGCTTCACCTTGCCGCACACAACCAGGCCGCGCCAGGCAGTAACGCCCGTGCAGGTGAGCGACGCCGCCTCGACATGCGTATAGCCTGCCGGTGCCTTGGTGAAAGCGTGCGCCGGCATGCAGACATACTCGCTGGCGAAGCCGTCGAAACTGTCTCCCGGAACATCGCGCCGGGTGCAGGGCGTCATGTCACCGCCCAGCCACCAGGGATAGAAGACGCTGACGACGCTGTCTCCGGGCTTGAGTGCATCGACACCGTCCCCGAGGGCAATCACTTCGCCGGCGCCGTCGGAGAGCGGAACGCGGCCGTCGGCGAGAGGCATCTTGCCTTGCACGGCAAAGTCGTCGCGCAAGTTCAACGCGCAGGCCCGGATCCTGACCAGAACCTCGCCCGGCCCTGGCTGGGGCGGATCTTCCTCGACCAGGTCGAGATTGCCCAAGCCGCCCGGCGCTCTCAGCCTGACCAGTCTCATTGTCTTCTCCGATGTGCGGGGTGTCTGGAATTGGAACGGCGCGCTGCGCCTAGCGGACCCGCCTGCCGGAAATCACCCGCAGCCAGGGCGCCAGATGGAATGCGCTCATCAGCAGATACATCGCGGCCATGCCCGTGGGGGGCGAGGCGTCGGTGCCCATGCACAGCATGGCCGCATCGCCGCTGAAGATGCAGGTGAGCAGCGCCATCACGGCAAAGGTCGGTGCCGCGGCAAGGCAAAGCCAGTCGGCCAGCCCGAGGGTGGCGGCTTCCGGGATCGTGCTGCCGGCACCTGTGTGGATATCGCTCATCGCCTTAATCCTTCATGCCAGCCACGACAGGTTCCTCTCTCCACGGAATTGGGAGAGGACCCAAGCGGGACAACCGTTACTGCTCGCCCTTGTCCCTGAACGCCGCCTCGCCGGCAGCAGAGACTTCTTCCCATTTCTTGTCGGCCCCGGCGTCGTAATTGTCGTGCCAGTTCCACCAGGAGTAGAGGGGGGTCTGCGGATAGCCTTCGGGCGAGTCTTCCCAGATTTCCTGGCGGCCGAGCGGCGTCGCGTCGAGATAGCTCCAGACGGTGCCCATCGCCTCGTCGCCGCGGCTGTTGATGAGATAGGTGCGGAAGATGCGGTCGCCGTCATGGATGAAGACGTTGTGGCCGTGCCATTCGTCGACGCCGAAGTCCTTGTCGAAACTGTCAGTGATTGTGTACCAGGGCATCTGCCAGCCCATCCGCTGCTTCAGCCGCGCAATGTCGGCTTGCGGGGCACGCGAAGCGTAGGCAAGCGTGGTGTTGCGGGCGTTGAGATGGGCGAGGTGGCCGACCTGGTCGGCGCCCAGCGAACAGCCGCGGCAGGCATGATCGGGCCAGCCATGCACGCCGGGCTCGAAAAAGGCGCGGTAGACGATCAGCTGGCGGCGGCCTTCGAACAGATCGAGCAGGCTCGCTCTGCCGTTCGGCCCCTCGAACACATAGGCCTTGTCGACTTCCATCCACGGCATGCGCCGGCGCTCGGCGGCCAATGCGTCCTTGGCCCGTAGCGTTGCCTTTTCCTTCACCAGCATCTGTTCGCGGGCGGCTTCCCAGTCCTGCCTCGAAACGATCGGCGGGGTCTTCATTGCGATGTGCTTGGTCATTGGTCGTCTCCTTTGCCAGTCTGTTGTCGCTTGCTGTCAGCCAGAATAGGGCGGTGAAGCGCGGGGGTGGGAGTTACAAGTGTGACGGGATTTGCAGGAGCCGGCCCGTCGCAGCAGGGGTGGCGCATCCTCACGGTGCCTTCGGCCGCGTCATGGAGAGGAGTGTCGGTTGGCATTGTCGGTTCTCCCTTGGCGTGCCGCACGTTGCCGATAGAGTTGGCCGATGCGGCTTGCCGGTTCATGGTACGGATTTAAGTTAGGGCGGCGACGCACAAGGGTGGGAGTTACAAGTGTGACGGGATTTGAATGGATTCGCTGATCACCGCCGCGGCGCTGGCGCTGGCCGGAGGCGATCCGCTCGGCGCGCTGGATCGCGTCGCCCTGCGCGAGGATCCGCCGGCGCTGGCGCTGCGCGGCATCGCCATGGCGCAACTTGGCGATCTTGATCGCGCCAAGGCGCTGCTGCGGCGGGCCGCGCGTGGCTTCGGCCCGAAAGAAGCGGTAGCGCGTGCCAGATGCGTTGTTGCCGAGGCCGAGATTGCGCTGGTCTCACGGGATCTCGGCTGGCCGGCCAAGGCTTTGGATGCGGCGCGGGCGACGCTGGAAAAGCATGGCGACCGGCTGAACGCAGCGCATGCCGGCCACCTCAAGGTGCGCCGCCTGCTATTGATCGGCCGTCTCGACGAGGCCGAAGACGTGCTGGGCGGGCTCGATCCGATGCCGCTTCCGCCGGCCTCGCGCGCCGCCCACGAGCTGGCCGTCGCCGGCATCGCGATGCGGCGCCTCAAGACGAAGCGGGCGCGCAGGGCGTTGGAGTGGGCACGCCACGCCGCCCGCCAGGCCGGCATCGTGGGGCTCATCGCTGAAGTCGACCGTGCATTCCTGGCGCTGGATACGCCGGCGGCGCGGCTGATCGCGGCTGGCGAGCAGCGCTCGTTGCTGCTTGAGGACGTCGAGGCGTTGCAAGCGTCGCCGGCATTGCTGGTCGATAGCTTTCGCTATGTCGTGCGCCAACAGGAGAAAAGGGTCTCGCTGGCAACGCGCCCGGTGCTGTTTGCGCTGGCCCGTACGCTCGCCGAAGCGTGGCCAGGCGATGTGTCGAGGGCGAGGCTGATCGCGCAAGCCTTCGGCGGCAGGCACGCCGATGAATCGCACCGGGCACGGCTGCGGGTCGAGATCGGCCGGCTGCGCACCGAATTGCGCGGCCTGGCCGACATCGGCGCGACCAGCCAGGGCTTCGCGCTGGCGCCGCGCCAGGCACGCGAGGTGCTGGTGCTGGCGCGGCCGATCGAGGAGCGGCACGCGGCGGTGCTGGCTTTCCTTGCCGATGGTGAATCCTGGGCGAGTTCGGCGTTGGCGCTGGCGCTTGGCACCGGCCAACGCAGTGTGCAACGGGCGCTCGAGCAGCTTGGCGAGGCCGGCAAGGTGCAGTTTTTCGGTCACGGCCGGGCGCGCCGCTGGATGACGCCGCCGGTGGCGGGATTCACGACCACCTTGTTACTCCCGGCGCCGCTGCCGAGTGGTTAGTAAGGGACATCAGACCATCTCAGTGAGGACAACGACATGAAACAGTCAGCGGCCGAAATTCTGCGCGAATACGGACCCTTTCCAGATGTGGAGAGGGTGCATGGGGTGAGTTTTGACGGCAACAATGTCTGGTTCGCCTCGGGCGAGAAGCTGAACGCCTTCGACCCGGAAAACGGCCAAGCGCTGCGCTCGATCGACGTCGCGGCGCATGCCGGCACCGCCTGGGACGGCCAGCACTTCTTCCAGCTTGCCGACGACCTGATACAGAAGATCGACCCTGATACCGGCCAGGTGCTGGCGACCATTCCGGCACCGGGCGGCGGCGGCGATTCCGGGCTGACCTGGGCCGAAGGGACGCTCTGGGTGGGGCAATATCGCGAACGCAAGATCCACCAGATCGACCCGGAGACAGGGGCGATCCTGCGCACCATCGAATCCAACCGTTTCGTCACCGGGGTGACATGGGTCGAGGGCGAGCTGTGGCACGCCACCTGGGAAGGCGACCAGAGCGACCTGCGCCGCGTCGACCCGCGATCAGGCAAGGTTCTGGAGAAGCTCGACATGCCGGCCGGGATGGGCGTGTCGGGACTGGAATCCGATGGCGGCGACCGCCTCTATTGCGGCAGCACATCCGCCGGGGTGGTGAGGGCGGTGCGCCGGCCGCGGTGAGGATGCGGCCGACGCCGAAGTCACACTTGCAGGCGCACTTCACACGGCAATTTGTCCGCTGTCGGCTGGTCGTCGCATCCTGTCGGACCTAGATAGGCTGTGCACCGGGCAGACCGCCCGGACCCGCTTTGCAAAGGATCCCCCCATGCCTGAACAGCCCATCATGCCCGAACAGATTGCATTGAACGACGGCTCCGCCATTCCCCAGCTCGGCCTTGGCGTGTGGCAGGTCGACCAGGATATTACCGCCGAGGTGGTTGGTTGGGGCATCGAGGCCGGCTATCGCCTGATCGACACCGCCGAAGGCTACCAGAACGAGGAAGGGGTCGGAGAGGCGGTCCGCAGCGCCGGCGTGTCGCGGGCTGAGCTGTTCATCACCTCGAAACTGCGCAACGGCGCACACCAGCGCGATGCGGCGCTGCGCGCCTTCGATGACACCATGGCCAAGCTCGGCATTGAGCAGATCGACCTGTTCCTGATCCACTGGCCTGTGCCCAGCCAGGACAAATATGTCGAGGCCTGGAAGACGCTGGTCGAACTCCGGCAGGCCGGCCGCATCAAGTCGATCGGCGTTTCGAACTTCAACCAGGACCATCTGGAGCGGATCATCGCGGAAACCGGCGTGACGCCCGTCGTCAACCAGATCGAGTTGCATCCCCAGTTCCAGCAGCGCGGTGTCAGGGACTTTCACGCCAAGCACGACATCCGTATCGAAAGCTGGAGCCCGTTGGGCAGCGGCCGGCTGCTCGGCGATCTGACCATTTCAGGCATCGCCAAAAAACATGGCAAGTCCGTCGCCCAGGCGATCATCCGCTGGCATCTCCAAGAGGGGCTGATCGTCATTCTAAAGTCGATCCGCAGGGATCGCATCGCCGCCAATTTCGATGTCTTCGATTTTGAACTGGATGCCCAGGACCTGCAGACGATCCGCGGCATGGATTCGCCCGAAGGCCGCAACGGGCCCAACCCCGCCACGGCCGCGTTCCTGTTCTGAGGACTGCCGACCGCGAAGCTGCCGATCTCCCGCACGAGGGGGAGATTGGCCAATCTCCGGCCTCTCCGCGCGCTTAAATCCCGGACCCATCCAGCTGCTGGGCGTCTTCGCCTTCCCAGGGCGCTGGCATGGACGCACGGCTGAGGTTTGCCGTCGGCAACGGCATCCAGCACTTCAGTTCCGGGTCGGCATATTCGATGACGCGCCCGGGCGAGGAGTCCGACGCGCGCCAGCCTTCCGAGGCGAACTGGTCAGCACGCGACCAATAGGCAAGGTCTACTTCCGCCGGTCCCTGTTCGGACGGACGCACCGTGACCAGGATGCGGCTGCCATCCTTCGGCGCCGTCGACATGTGGCGCCACCGTTCGGGCTCGTCCATCGCATTCCTCCTCGCACTCGTAGCGTTGGGTGGAGTGTCGCCTCGTGGTCCGAAGGGGTCAACCCAAAGTTTGCGCCAGGCATCGGCTGATGACCCCTCCAGGCGGTGCCTGCACAGTTGTGCGCAACACGCCGCAGGCGGTCATGCACGCTCGACGGGCTGTGACCCAGTTGATAAGCCCGTCTGCGAAAGGAGCGCCTGAGTCGAGATGACCGTTGCGATCGAGATGGGACAGACGACCGCGGGCGCCCCGGCGAAGCTGGATCTTGAGGAACTGCTCGCGACTCGCCTTTTGGTGCAGGGCAATTCAGGCTCCGGCAAGTCGCATCTGCTGCGGCGCCTGCTGGAGCAGAGCGCACCCTGGGTGCAGCAGACCATCATCGATCCCGAGGGCGACTTCGTCTCGCTGGGCGACCGTTACGGCCATCTGGTGATCGATGCCGAGCAGCATACCGAGCGCGGCCTGCAGGCGGCCGGCGAGCGGGCGCGCATGCATCGCGTCTCCACCGTGCTCAATCTCGAAGGCCTCGACGCCGAGAACCAGATGCGACGTGCCGCCGCCTTCCTCGGCGGGCTGTTCGAGGTCGCCCGTGACCACTGGTACCCAATGCTGGTGGTGGTGGACGAGGCGCAGCTGTTCGCGCCGGCGGTGGCCGGCGAGGTGTCGGACGAGGCGCGCAAGCTTTCGCTCGGCGCCATGACCAATTTGATGTGCCGTGGCCGCAAGCGCGGGCTGGCCGGCATCATCGCCACCCAGCGGCTGGCCAAGCTCGCCAAGAACGTCGCAGCCGAGGCGTCCAATTTTCTCATGGGCCGCACCTTCCTCGATATCGACATGGCGCGTGCCGCCGATCTTCTGGGCATGGAGCGACGCCAGGCGGAAGCGTTCCGCGATCTGGAACGCGGGCAGTTCATGGCGCTCGGCCCGGCCCTGTCGCGCCGTCCGCTGGGGCTGCGCATCGGCCCGACCGACACCAGCCCGCGCAACGGCACGCCGCGGCTCATGGCAATGCCGGAATCCGCGCTGGAAGACGCACGCGCGATCATCCTGGCGGCGCCGCCACCCGAGACGGTGCGCACGCCGCGCCGCCCGGCGTCGCCGGACCTGCTCGACCAGCTGATGGCGGCCAAATCGGCGGCACTGGAAATGCGCCCCGAGCCGGCGGAGCCGCAAATCAGCGCCGAGGATCTGGCCGAGCGTCGTGAGCGCGTCGACCGTGTGCTGCGCGCCATCCTGGCGCAGCCCGATGCGGGTTTTCGCGTGATCGGGGTGCTCTATCAGGAATTCGTGGTCCGCTGCCGCATAGAAGGCCTCGCGTCGGTCGTGCCGGACCTGCCGGAGTTCCGCCGCATGCTGACGCGCGCCCGTGCCGGCCTTGGTTCCGAGACGACGCAGGATGACGCGTGGCGGGACGTTTCCGTCCGCGCGTCGCTGCTGCCCGACGACATGCAGGGCGTGTTCATGATGATCGCCCGTGCGGCGAAAGAGGGCTGGCCGTGCCCGAGCGACGCCGCGATCGCCCGTGCCTACGGCTCGCACTCGCTGCGCCGCGCCCGGCGCCTCTTGACCTATATCGAGGAGCAGGGCCTCATCGTCTGCCAACTCGACGGGACAGGCCGGCGCACCGTGACGCTGGTCGAATTGGCCTGGGCCACCGCACCGGGAGATCCGAATGCCGAGGAGGTGGAGCAGGGGAGCCTGGCGCTGTGAGGCGGCGCGGGTGCTTTGAGCGAATGGGGCGATAGGCTTTTTCAGTCACCCTCATCGCGACCAACTTCTGACGGCAACGGTGCCGACGCGAAATGCGTCATGCAGGGCGCATGCGTTTCGATGGCGCTCACCGGTTCGCCCCGATCACCCACTGTTCCTGGTCGACGAGCGTGCCGGTCATCGGCCCGGCAGCATCCGAAAGCAGGAAGACGGCGAGGTTGGCGATGTCGCTCGTCGAGAACAGGCGGCCGAAGGGTTGCGAGGCGTTGGCGGCATCGAGCCAGCCCGGCCCGTTGCCCAGCGTGTCGGCCTGCATGACACGTTCGGCCGGCGTGTCGGTCCAGCCGACATTGATGCCGTTGACGCGGATGCGATCGAAGCGATGGGCGTTGGCGGCGTTTTTGGTCAGCGTGGCCAGCGCGCCCTTGCTGGCGGAATAGACGGCGAGTTCCGGCGAGCCGCAATGGGCGTTGATCGACAGGATGTTGACGATGGCGCCGCCCTGGCCACGCTTCTTCATGTCGGCGATGGCCGCCTGCATAAGGAAGAACGGTGCCCGCGCGTTGACCGCGAACAGCGAGGCCCAGCCATCGAGATCGGCGTCGAGGAACGAGGCCCGGTCGGTCAGCCCTGCGGCGTTGACCAGCGCATCGATGCGGCCGAAGCGCTCGATGCAGGCTTGCGCCAAAAGGGCAGGGGCCGCCGGGTCGGCGAGGTCCGCGGCGACGAAGACCGTCGGCGTGCCGAGCCGCGAAAGCTCTTCCGCCACGGCATCGCCGCGGGTCTTCTCGCGCCCGGTGACGAGCAGGCCGCCGGCGCCGCAGCGCGCCAGCGTCTCGGCGATGGCGCGGCCGATGCCTTGCGTCGAGCCGGTGACCAGCGCCACCTTGCCGTTGAGCTGAAGCTCCATTCCTCTTCCCCACCTCGCATCTGGTTTCAGGCTAGCGCGGCAGGATCGTTTTACAACATGGAAATTGGAAATCTTGGAGCGGAGATTGTTGGCGCTGCGTGGGGCCGGCAAGAGCCTGCTCCAACGTCGTCGCTCCGGGGGCGAAGCAGGAGCGGAGTCCGTCTTAAAGACCTCTAGTGGACCGTGATGATGCCCTCGACGGCTCGCCACTCCGAAGGCCGGATGAGCCGGTGATGAGCAACGCGGACCGAGTGCAGCGGACCGTCGAGTTCGCGCTCCCAATATTGGAGAAAGCCCTTGAGTTCGGGAAAGGCCGGAGCGAGATCATAGTCCTGCCAGACATAGAGCTGAAGCAGGCTCGGATGATCAGGCAGGTGATAGTGGATTTCGGCCGTCGTCAGGCCATAACCTTCCATTTGCAGGCGGAATTCGCTGCTGACCGTATCGGCCATGTCTTTCTCCTTCTCTCTCCGTTCAGGCCTCCAGCCCGCGACGTCCGTATTGAACTCGCCCGATGCCATGCCGGGGACGATCGGTTCCTCTTCAAACAACGTCGCGAGAAGCTCGGGGGTTCCGAAAATAGCCGCGCCATAACAGTGCGTTGGCGCCCTTTCTGGTCGAATGGAAAAATTTTTTCGCCGGTCTCTTGAAACCGAAAAACGGCAAAACTAGCTCGATATGCGCCGCGATGCCTGACGAAGGGTCGGGGCGTTCCGCACCGGTCCGATATTGCCGGTTCGGTGCGGAGGAACCTCAAAAACCTGTTTGTCCACGAGGAGAACGACATGGCGTTCCGTCCATTGCATGACCGTATTCTGGTCCGCCGCCTTGAAGCCGAGGAGAAGACCTCCGGCGGCATCATCATCCCCGATACCGCAAAGGAAAAACCGCAGGAAGGTGAAGTGCTCGCCGTCGGTCCCGGCGCGCGCGACGACAGCGGCAAGCTTGTCGAACTCGATGTCAAGGTCGGCGACCGCATCCTGTTCGGCAAATGGTCCGGCACCGAAATCAAACTCGACGGCGAGGACCTGCTCATCATGAAGGAAAGCGACGTGATGGGTGTCATCGATGAGATCGCCGAAGTGAAGAAGGCCGCCTGACGGCTTCTTCGTATCCATCCAGTCAACGAATGCTGCCTAGATAAAGGAGTGATCCAATGGCTGCCAAAGAAGTGAAATTCCATACCGAAGCGCGCGAGAAGATGCTGCGCGGCGTCGATATCCTTGCCAATGCGGTAAAGGTGACGCTCGGTCCCAAGGGGCGCAATGTCGTCATCGACAAGTCGTTCGGCGCTCCGCGCATCACCAAGGACGGCGTCACCGTGGCCAAGGAAATCGAGCTTGAAGACAAGTTCGAGAATATGGGCGCCCAGATGGTGCGCGAAGTGGCTTCCAAGACCAACGACCTTGCCGGCGACGGCACGACGACCGCAACGGTGCTTGCACAGGCGATCGTCAGGGAAGGGGCCAAGGCGGTTGCCTCGGGCATGAACCCGATGGATTTGAAGCGCGGCATCGACAAGGCGGTCGATGCGGTGGTCGCCGAACTGAAGACCAATGCCCGCAAGGTCACCCGAAACGACGAGATCGCGCAGGTAGGCACCATCTCCGCCAATGGCGATGCCGAGATCGGCCGTTTCCTCGCCGAGGCAATGGAGAAGGTCGGCAATGAAGGTGTCATCACGGTGGAGGAGGCCAAGACCGCCGAGACCGAACTCGAAGTCGTGGAAGGCATGCAGTTCGACCGCGGCTATCTCTCGCCCTATTTCATCACCAACCAGGACAAGATGCGCGTCGAACTCGATGAGCCTTATGTGCTGATCCACGAGAAGAAGCTCTCCAACCTGCAAGCGATGCTGCCCGTGCTTGAAGCCGTGGTGCAGTCGGGCAAGCCGCTCTTGATCATCGCCGAGGATGTGGAAGGCGAGGCGCTGGCGACGCTGGTCGTCAACAAGCTGCGCGGCGGCCTCAAGGTCGCGGCCGTGAAGGCGCCGGGCTTCGGCGACCGCCGCAAGGCCATGCTGGAAGACATCGCCATTCTCACCGGCGGCACCGCGATCTCGGAAGATCTCGGCATCAAGCTGGAAAATGTGACGCTGCAGATGCTGGGCCGCGCCAAGAAAGTGGTGATCGAGAAGGAAAACACCACCATCGTCGACGGTGTCGGCCGCAAGGAAGAGATCCAGGGCCGTGTCGCGCAGATCAAGGCGCAGATCGAGGAGACCACCTCCGACTACGACCGCGAGAAGTTGCAGGAGCGGCTGGCCAAACTCGCCGGCGGCGTTGCGGTGATCCGGGTCGGCGGCTCGACCGAGGTCGAGGTCAAGGAGCGTAAGGACCGCGTCGACGATGCGCTGCATGCGACCCGCGCGGCCGTCGAGGAGGGCGTGCTGCCTGGCGGCGGTGTCGCGCTGCTGCGGGCAGCCAAGGCGCTCGATGCCGTGCAGACCGACAATGCGGACCAGAAGACTGGCGTCGATATCGTGCGCCGTGCCATCGAAACGCCGGTCCGGCAGATCGCCGAGAATGCCGGCGCCGAAGGCTCGATCATCGTCGGCAAGCTGCGCGAGAAAAGCGAATTCGGCTGGGGCTGGAACGCCCAGACCAACGAATTCGGCGATCTCTACGGCCAGGGCGTCATCGACCCGGCCAAGGTGGTGCGCACCGCTCTCCAGGACGCGGCATCGGTCGCCGGCCTGCTGGTGACCACGGAGGCGATGGTGGCCGAGAAGCCGAAGAAGGAAGCCGCCGCCCCGGCAATGCCCGCCGGCGCCAGTATGGACTTCTGAGGTCACGGCCAATCCGCCCGCTTCCCTGGCGGGGAGCGGGCGTCATCCGAAGAGAAAGTGGAGGTAAAGATGGATGCAATGGCTGGCCTCGGATCCGTACCGGCTCCTACGCACCAAGCGAAGGAATTCCTGGCCTACGAAACAGAATGCAGGAACGTGCTGAAGCCGCTGCTGGCAGGGCTGCTCGACATGGCTGAAGCTGCCGGCTGGAACCGGCGAACCGCGGCGTCGGCACTGATGTTCCTTGCCGCGCAGCAAGTGTCGGCAACATCCGAGGTATCCGCCGGCAGCGGTTGAACGGGAATCGGCCAGTCCATTCACCTATCCGCGGCGGGCCGCGCTCCCGGTGCTCGGCCCGCTACAGGCACAATCGAGAGGAGGCACAAGCCATGAATCGCGGGCAATTTGAGGAACCGGTCACCCTTCTGGTCGGAATGGGCTTTCCGAGGAAGATCGACAGCGTGATGGAAGCTTACGCACTGCTGCAGGACTGGCCGAGCGCCGGCCGCAACGGCGCCCATGCCGTCGCACTCAACGCTTGCAAGGAGGGCATCGTCGGCGAGATTGATTCGGAGACGGTGCGGGCCACGCTGGTCAGCTTCGCGCGCCGCCACGACATATTGGTGCCGGAGATGGTTTCGCCGCTCGCGACGGCGGCCGGTGGTGCGCTGCGCACGAGGTGAACTGACGATGACGGCGCTGCAACAGCGCCTGAACACGCTGTTCTTGCGATAGGCCAGGCGACCACGGAGACGCCGGAATTCCTTTCCGGGCGGGCGGCATCCTCGTTGGTCAATTGAGCGAACGCGTCAGCAAGACTGACCTGTTCTGCCCGAATAGCGCTTCTGAGCGCCGCCTCCCGGTTAAAAAAGTATCATCCGTTGTCTTGAATCGTGGTGGCGCCTGTTGTCATGAGCCGGTACCTTGGCTCTTGAAATGCAGAGCCGAAACCAATTCGGCCGGGTTAGGGAATTAGGCCGAACGCGGCAGATATCCGTGCCGGCCCGGGAGGAAACGGACATGGAACCGGACCTGGAAGTTGTCCAGATACGACGCGGTGAGTCCTTCAAGGCGTGGTCGCACGGCTACCCCTTCCACACGGTGCGCTGGCACTTCCATCCCGAATATGAACTGCATCAGGTGATCTTCACCAACGGCCGCTATTTCGTCGGCGACTTCATCGGCGAGTTCGAGCCGGGCAATCTGGTGCTGACCGGACCGAACCTGCCGCACAATTGGGTCAGCGATATCCCTAGGGACAGTTCGATCCCGCTGCGCGGCCGCATCATTCAGTTTTCCGAAAGTTTCATCGGCGATGCCATGCATGTGCTGCCGGAGTTGGCGGGACTTGCGGCTCTGCTCGAGGCGTCGCGGCGCGGCGTGCTGTTTTCCAGCCGCACCAGCAAGGCGCTGGCGCCGCTGATGGAAGAGATGATGCAGGCGCAAGGCGTGCGCCGCATCGAACTGTTCATGATGATCGCCGGCCTGCTCAGCCGCGCCCAGGAATTCCAGCTTTTGGCCAGCGCCAGCTACCGGCCCGATCCCTCCGGCTACATGACCGCCGGCATGAACAAGGCGCTCGCCTATATCAGGGAGAACCTGACGCAGTTGTTCGACGAGGCGGATCTCGCCGCCATCGCCGGCCAGTCGACCGGTGCGTTCTCGCGCTCGTTTCGCCGTCACACGGGCATGTCGCTGGTGCAGTATGTGAAGCGGCTGCGCATCAACCTCGCCTGCCAGATCCTGATGAGCGACGAGCAGGCCTCGATCACCGACATTTGCTACGAGGTCGGCTTCAACAATCTGTCCATTTTCAACCGGCAGTTCCTGGCGGAGAAGGGCATGCCGCCCTCGCGCTTCAGGCGCCTGCTGGCCGACAACATCAACGCGGGAAAAGCCGCTTAACGGAGGAGCCAGGGAGGAACCAAGGGAGGAATTTTTCTTTTGCATGACGACGTGAGCCGCGTGGAGCGGTTCGCGATGGAGCACACTTGTCTCAAATTTCCTCCGCTTAGCGGAGGATGTAGGCGCGGACTCGAAAGGCCGGCGCCGGACCCTAATTCCCAATTGCAGTTTGGGGCGAGGGCGGAGGCGTGTCTCCACACCAAAGCAGTCAACGACCTTCTTACAACCATATCCAGAAACGGAGAAGACCGAATGACCAAACTTTCATCTTCATTGAAGTCCGCTGGCAAGTCCGCCGGCATGGCAGCCCTTGCGCTGTCGCTGCTGGCTGGCACCGCCATGGCCGCCGAAGTCACCGACGCCACCGTGGCCTTCCTGATGCCCGACCAGGCCTCGACCCGCTACGAGCAGCATGATTATCCCGGCTTCGCCGCCGAGATGAAGAAGCTGTGCCCGGGCTGCAAGGTGCTCTACCAGAACGCCGATGCCGACGCCTCGCGCCAGCAGCAGCAGTTCAACTCGGTGATCTCGCAGGGCGCCAAGGCGATCGTGCTCGACCCGGTCGACTCGACCGCCGCCGCCTCGCTGGTCAAGCTGGCGCAGAGCCAGGGCATCAAGGTCATCGCCTATGACCGGCCGATCCCGACAGCGCCGGCCGATTTCTATGTGTCGTTCAACAATGAAGGCATCGGCAAGGCCATCGCCGACTCGCTGGTCGAGCACCTGAAGGCGCTGAAGGTCGATCCGGCCAGCGGCGGTGTGCTGCAGATCAACGGCTCGCCGACCGACGCGGCGGCCGGCCTGATCAAGAAGGGCATCCATGCCGGCCTCGACAACAGTGGCTACAAGATCCTGGCCGAATACGACACGCCGGAATGGGCGCCGCCGAAGGCGCAGCAATGGGCCGGCGGCCAGATCACCCGCTTCGGACCAAAAATCCTCGGCGTGGTTGCGGCCAATGACGGCACCGGCGGCGGCGCCATCGCGGCCTTCAAGGCGGCCGGCGTCGATCCGGTGCCGCCGGTGACCGGCAATGACGCGACGATCGCGGCACTGCAGCTGATCATCGCCGGCGACCAGTACAACACCATCTCCAAGCCGAGCGAGATCGTGGCGGCGGCCGCCGCCAACATCGCCATCAAGCTGCTTTCGGGCGAGACGCCGAAGGCCGAGATGACGCTGTACGACACGCCCTCGCAGCTGTTCACGCCGGCCGTGGTGACGCAGGAAAACCTGAAGGCCGAGATCATCGACAAGAAGATCAACACCGCGGCCGAACTCTGCGTCGATCGTTACGCGGAAGGCTGCAAGAAGCTGGGCATCGGGAACTGACCGCGACCCTTGCCCGCTCCGCTGCCTGGCCACCGTGCGGTGGCCAGGCAGCGCTCATCCGACATTTGAACCGGTTTTGAAAGGCTTCCTGGCATGATCGATACCCCGGACGAACCGGTTCCGGCAGGCGAGCTGGTGCTCAGCCTGCGCGGCGTTTCGAAGAATTTCGGCGCCGTTTCGGCGCTCACCGACATCGATCTCGATGTCCATGCTGGCGAGGTGGTGGCGCTGGTCGGCGACAATGGCGCCGGCAAGTCGACCCTGGTCAAGATCCTGGCCGGCGTGCATCAGCCGAGTTCGGGCACCATCAATTATCGCGGCCAACAGGTGACGCTTGCAGATCCGAGTGCGGCGCTGACGCTCGGCATAGCCACCGTGTTCCAGGATCTGGCGCTGTGCGAGAACCTCGACATCGTCGCCAACATCTTTCTCGGCCGTGAGCTCAACCCGCTGCGGCTGGACGAGGTGGCGATGGAAGTGCGCGCCTGGACGCTGCTCAACGAGCTATCGGCGCGTATCCCAAGCGTGCGCGAAGTGGTCGCTTCGTTGTCGGGCGGCCAACGCCAGACGGTGGCGATCGCCCGCTCGCTGCTGCTCGAACCCAAGCTCATCCTGCTCGACGAGCCGACGGCGGCGCTCGGCGTGGCGCAGACGGCGGAAGTGCTCAACCTGATCGAGCGCGTGCGCGACCGCGGCCTCGGCGTCGTCATCATCAGCCACAATATGGAAGACGTGCGCGCCGTCGCCGACCGCATCGTCGTGCTGCGGCTTGGCCGCAACAACGGCATCTTCACCCCCGATGCCTCGAACCAGGAACTGGTCAGCGCCATCACCGGCGCGTCGAACAATTCGGTATCGCGGCGCGCCGAGCGGAGACAGGCCAGGCAAGACCGAACCCAGGAGCCACGCCCATGAGCCGCGAAGCCGAACAGGCCGCCCCCGTGCCGCCGCAGCTCGACCGCGCCGATGTGCGCGTCAAGCACGAGGCGGGGATCGGCGGCGCCATCCGCAGGTTCTTCGACCGGGTCCGCTCAGGCGATCTCGGCTCGCTGCCGGTCATCGTCGGGCTGGTCATCATCTGGACGGTGTTTGCCAGCATCAACCCGATCTTCTTGTCATCAAGCAATCTGGTCAATCTGCTGTTCGATTGCTCCACCGTGGGAGTCATCGCGCTCGGCATCGTCTGCGTTTTGATGGTCGGCGAAATCGACCTGTCTGTCGGTTCGATCAGCGGCTTTGCCTCGGCTATGGTCGGTACGCTGTGGGTCAACCAGGGCTGGCCGGTGGCGCTCGCCATTCTGGCCGCTGTCGCCGTCGGCGGCTTTATCGGCGCACTCTACGCGCTGCTGTTCAACCGGCTGGGCATGCCGAGCTTCGTCTCGACGCTGGCCGGTCTGCTGGCGGTGCTTGGCCTGCAGCTCTACATTCTCGGCTCGACCGGCTCGATCAATCTGCCCTACGGCTCGAACCTGGTGAATTTCGGCCAGCTGCTGATGATGCCGAAGTTCGTCTCGTTCGCTCTGGCGGCCGTGCCCGGTATCGTCATGCTGGTCACCGGCCTGCGCACTGTCGCGCGCCGCCGCGCCGCCAACCTGTCGGCGCCGTCGACCGGCGGGCTCGTCACGCGCGCGGTCGTGATCACGGTCATCCTCGAACTCATCGTCTTCTATCTCAACCAGGCGCGCGGCATTCCGTGGATGTTCGGCCTGTTCGTCGGCCTGGTCATATCAATGCATTACGCGCTGACGCGGACCAAATGGGGCCGCTCGATGTCGGCGGTCGGCGGCAACCGCGAGGCGGCAAGGCGCGCCGGCATCAATGTGCGGCTGATCTATTCGAGCGCCTTCGTGCTGTGCTCGATGCTGGCCGCTTTCGGCGGCGTGCTGTCGGCGGCCCGCCTGGCCTCGGCCAGCCAGCAGGCCGGCACCGGCGACGTCAACCTCAACGCCATCGCGGCGGCCGTCATAGGCGGTACCAGCCTGTTCGGCGGTCGCGGCAGTGCGTATTCGGCGCTGCTCGGCATCATCGTCATCCAGTCGATCGCCAGCGGCCTGACGCTGCTCGATCTGTCCTCGTCGCTTCGGTACATGATCACCGGCGCCGTGCTTGCCATCGCGGTCATCGTCGACTCGCTGGCACGCCGCTCGCGTGTCTCCCATGGCCGGGCCTGAACCCATCAACAGGAAGCAAGACATGAGCGAAAAACTGTCCGGAAAAGTTGCCGCCGTCACCGGCGCGGCATCAGGCATCGGCCTCGAATGCGCCAGGCACATGCTGGCGTCCGGCGCCACCGTGGTGCTGGTCGACCGCGCCGAGGCGACGCTGAACAAGCTCTGCGCCGAACTCGGCCCCAAGGCGATCCCGCTGGTCATCGACCTGATGCAGCCGGCCAGCGTCGCCACCATGATGCCGCAGATTCTGGAGAAGGCCGGCCAGCTCGACATCTTCCATGCCAATGCCGGCGCCTATGTCGGCGGCGAGGTGGCGACCGGCGATCCCGACGCCTGGGACCGGATGCTCAACCTCAACATCAATGCCTGCTTCCGCTCGATCCAGGCGGTGCTGCCGCACATGATCGAGCGCAAGACGGGCGACGTCATCGTCACCAGTTCGATCGCCGGACTGGTTCCGGTGGTCTGGGAGCCGATCTACACGGCCTCCAAGCACGCCGTGCAGGCCTTCGTCCACACGGTGCGCCGGCAGGTCGCCAAGCACGGCCTGCGCGTCGGTGCGGTGGCGCCCGGCCCGGTGGTGACGGCGCTGGTCGACGACTGGCCGAAGGCCAAGCTCGAGGAAGAACTCGCCGCCGGTGGCCTGATGCAGCCGCGCGAAGTGGCCGAAGCGGTGATGTTCATGCTGACCCGCCCGCGCAACGTGACGATCCGCGATCTGGTGATTTTGCCGCAGAGCAATGATCTCTAAGCGAATAGGGAATAGGGAGTAGCGAATAGGGAAGAATCCAACGACCTACCTACTCGCTACTCGCTACTCGCTACTCGCCAAACCGAAGGTTTCACATGCCCCATTATCTCGGCATCGACGTCGGCACCGGCAGCGCGCGGGCCGGGGTGTTCGACCACACTGGAAACATGCTCGCCTCTGCCAAGCGCGATATCGAGGTCTGGCGCGAGGCCGGCGACATTGTCGAGCAGTCGAGCAACGACATCTGGCGGGCGGTGTGCGCGGCCACGCGGGAAGCGGTCGCTCAATCGGGCGTGGCGCCCGAGGCGATCGCCGGCATCGGGTTCGACGCCACTTGTTCGCTGGTGGTGCTGGGCGAGGGCGGCGTGCCGCTGCCGGTGAGCAGATCCGGCAATTCGGAACGCAACATCATCGTCTGGATGGATCACCGCGCGGTCGAGCAGACGCGCCGCATCAACCGCAGCGGCGAGGCGGTGCTGAACTATGTCGGCGGCGTCATATCGCCGGAGATGGAAACGCCGAAACTCCTTTGGCTGGCCGAAAACCTGCCCGACACGTTCAACGCCGCCTGGCAGTTCATGGACCTCCCCGATTTCCTCACCTGGCGGGCGACCGGCAGCCTTGCCCGCTCGGTCTGCACGGTGACTTGCAAATGGACCTATCTGGCGCATGAAAGCCGCTGGGACGAGGCCTATTTCCGCACCATCGGACTAGGGAGCCTGGCCGACGAGGCATTCGCGCGCATCGGCACGCAGATCGTGCCGGCGGGTGCCGCACTTGGCAGCGGGCTGACCGCGCAGGCGGCTGCGGACCTTGGCCTCGTCCCCGGCATCGCGGTAGCGGCCGGCCTGATCGATGCGCATGCCGGTGGCGTCGGTACGGTCGGTGCGCGCGGCGAGTTCGGCAGCGTTCTGTCGCGCATGGCCTATGTTTTCGGCACCTCGGCCTGCACCATGTCGTCGACCGCGGTGCCGGCCTTCGTCGACGGCGTCTGGGGTCCGTATTTCTCGGCCATGGTGCCGGGCCTGTGGCTGAACGAGGGCGGCCAGTCGGCAGCCGGTGCTGCTATCGACCATCTGGTGCGCATGCATCCCGCGGCTGGCGAAGCGACCGCCAAGGCGCAAGCCGAGGGGCTCAGCCTCAGCGCCTGGCTGTCATTGCAGGCGCAAGGCCGCAACGGGGCCGCAGCGACGCCGGCGCTGGTCGGCGGTATCCATGTGGTGCCGGAGTTTCTCGGCAACCGCGCACCTTTCGCCGACCCGGACGCGCGAGCGCTGATCGCCGGGCTCGATCTCGACACCAGCCTCGACAGCCTGGTCGGGCTCTATGTCGCCGGGGTCTGCGGGCTGGGCTATGGCGCGCGCCAGATCGTGCGGGCCGAGCATGACAAGGGCATTCCCGTCGACACCATCGTCGTCAGCGGCGGCGCCGGCCAAAGCCCGCTGGTGCGCCAGCTGCTTGCAGATACCACAGGCATGGTGGTGGTGGCCTCGACCTCGCCGGAACCGGTGCTGCTCGGCTCGGCGATGCTGGGCGCGGTCGCCGCCGGTGCCTACAAGGATCTGACGGGGGCGATGGCCGGCATGTCGGAACTCGGCGAGGTCTATCATCCCGATGCCACGCTGGCCGGCTGGCACGCCAAGCGCTTCGCGGCATTCGAGCTGCTGCAGCAGGCCAGCAAGGCGATCAGGGGTTGAAGCGAGCGATTCCTGTCTGGCTTTGTCAGGAGCGTCGCGAACACCGCTTGGCGGTTTAGCCGGAAGCTGGCAGCTTTGTCCTGTCGTGGATCCTCTAGCAGCATGGCAGTGCGACGAGGGCAGGGGGACAGGACCAGGGAGGCCCTATGGCAGACGATAAAGCGCCCGTGCCATTCGCATCGGACAGCGTGCCATGGACGGAATGGTCCGATGTGCCGCGCTTCGGTGTGCGCTACCGGCATCTGTCGCAGGCCGCCCTCGGCGAAAACCACCATGTCGGCGTGGCGATCGAGGAACTGCCGCCGGGCAAGCAGACGTCGCCGGCGCATTACCATATTTTCGAGGAAGAGCATGTCTTCATCCTCGAAGGGATGCTGACCGCTTATGTCGGCGACGCTGCCTACGCCATGAAGGCCGGCGACTACATCTGCTTTCCGGCTGGTGCTGCGGCGGGGCATTGCCTCATCAACACCGGCGACGCGCCGTGCCGCTATGTCATCGTCGGCGAGCGCAACCCGAATGACGTGGTCGTCTATACCGCCTCCAACAAGGTCCTGGTGCGGGCGCTGGGCAGGCGCGCGATCTTCGACCTCTCGGCAACCCGAACTTACTGGGACGGCGAGAACACCGGCCTTGCCGCCGGCGATCCGCTGCCGTCGGATGTGATGCCCGGTATCACCAAACCCCCAGCCGTGCCGATCCCGCCTGTCGCCAGCGATGCCGTCGAATGGAAGGTCGAGGGCGAAGGCCCGCGGTTCGGCGGCCGGTCCAGGCATCTGACCTATGCGGCTTTGGGACGACCAGACTATCATGTCGGCATGCTGATCGAGGCGCCGGCCCCCGGCATGCGCCTGGCGCCCAGGCACTACCACATGCTCGAAGAGGAGCACGCGCTGATCCTGGAAGGGCAGGTGACGCTGCTGCTTGGCGAGGAGCGTCACGAGATGAAGGCCGGCGATTATGTCTGCTTTCCCGCCGGCCTGGCGGTCGGGCATTCCTTCCTCAACAGCGGTACGGAACCGTGCCGCTATCTGATGATCGGCGAGAAAAATCCCAACGAGGTCTGCGTCTATCCCGATTCCAACAAGATGGCGGTCGACGCCTTGCGCCGGCGCGACGGCATTTTCGACATGGGAGCGGTGAGGCGGTACTGGGACGGCGAGGCATAGAACTGGCGTTTCGCTATCCAATAGCCGCGCTCTAAACGCAGGAAACCGTTCGGAGATGACCGTTATTGCTACTGTACCTGGGTGACGCTAGTCTGGTTCGGGCACTCCAACCGGGGAGTTGGCGGGGAATGCTCCTGCCATTCTTGCGACGGCCTTCACCCTATCACCGTCGCCGCCTTGGCAGGCTGAGATGGGTGGCCTTGTTTGCGCCGTTCATTCTGTTGTCGGGCTATATCATCTATGGCTTCATCGGCATTCGGTTTGATACATCTCTCTCGGTGCTGAGGCGCCTTGCGGCATTCCCGAACTGCACTGCCGCCCGTGCCGTTGGCCTCGCCTCTGCGCATAGGGGCGAACCTGGCTATTGGCCGACTCACGATGCCGACCATGCGGCATAGCCTGCGAGCCCTGGCACGGGACAAGCTCTAGTGGCATCCGGGTCCATCGCTACTCGCGTACCGGCCCATAGCCTTGCCCTGGCCTCAAAGCTCCTTCTCCGCCAGCTCCCTGAATTCGTCGGGCACGGAGCGCGCGGCCTCCAGTGCCACCGTGCCGTAGCCCACCGCCTGTTTGCCAAAGCGTTCGCGGATCTTGTCGATGGCGCGGTCGGCGTCGAAGCGTGCCAGGCCTTTTCGGGTGCCCGGCCGGCGTTTCTCGTCGGCGAGGCCGAGCGGCAGTTCGAGCTGCAGCTCGAAGCTTTCCTCAAGATACGACACCGAGATCGCCAGCAGCGAGATCGTTCTTTCGTGGGGGTTGTCGGCGAGGACGCCGCGCACCAGATCGCCGGCGATCTCGGCCAGCATCGCGGTCGCCGAGATCGGCTGGTCAAGCGTGATCGAGCGCGTGACGGCGCTGAGATCGGCAAAGCGCACGCGTACCGTCACCGTGCGGCCGGGCCGCGCCTTGGCGCGCAGCCGGCTGGCGACACGGTCGGCCAGATGCAGCAGAGTGGGCACGATGATCCGCGCTACGGCGGGTTTTTGGCCCAGCGCCGATTGGGCGCCGGCCGAATGCGCGCGGCTATGCGTTTCGAGCTTTCGCGGGTCGCGGTTCCATGACAAGGCGGCGAGCTTTTCGCCGGCGGCGGGACCGAGCAGCCGTGTCAGCGCGCCGCTGTGCGTCCTGGCCAGCTGGCCGATGGTCTCGACGCCGATTTCCGCCAGCCTCGCCCTGGTCGCCGGGCCGACGCCCCACATCAGCCCGACCGGCAGGTCGTGCAGGAAAGCGAGCTCGCTGCCGGGGTCGACCACCACCAGCCCATCCGGTTTGGCCACCTGCGAGGCGATCTTGGCCAGATGCTTGATGCGTGCTACGCCGATCGAGATCGGCAGGCCGAGTTCGGCCCGCACGCGGCGGCGGATGGTCGTTGCGATCTCCTGCGGCGAGCCGAACAGATGCGTGCAGCCGGCGACGTCGGCAAACGCCTCGTCGATGGAGATGCGCTCGACCACCGGGGTAAAATCGTCGAGCACCTTGATCGCCGCGTCGCCCAGCCGCTGGTAGTGGCTGAAATTGCCGCCGACGAAGATCAGCTGCGGGCACAGCTCACGCGCCTTGCGCCCCGGCATGCCGCCGCGCACGCCGAAGGCGCGGGCCTCATAGGAAGCGGCGAGCACGACACCGCCGCCCACCGCGATCGGCTTGCCGCGCAGCGACGGATCGAGCAACTGCTCGACCGAGGCGTAGAAAGCGTCGAGATCGGCATGCAGGATGGTGGCTGTCGTTTCCATCGACCGCACATCCGCAGTTGCTGATAGATTGGAACAAATAAAGAACAAAGGTGGATCGTTGTCAAGCAAGCTGTGGAAAGCTCCCCCTTCTCCGCTTGTGGGAGAAGGTGTCGCCGAAGGCGACGGATGAGGGGTGTTCCAGGGAACGCCAGCGTCTCACTCCGCTGGAACACCCCTCATCCGTCTCGGCGCTGCGCGCCGATCCACCTTCTCCCACAGGGGGAGAAGGGAAACAGCGCAACGCCTAGACAATATGCTCCGATCGCAGCGCCGCTTTCATCTTTTCCAGCGCCGCTTCGCCGCCTGCCGCCAATTCGCCGGCAATCCTGGCCAGCTTATCGTCGGCCTTGCGGTGCTTGCTGCCCCAGGCGCCGAGCGTCGCCAGCACCGGCAAGAGGTCGATGCCTGCTTCGGTCAGCCGGTAGACCGTTTTCAAGCCATGCGTCGGGTCGTCGCTTCTGGTGAGGATGCCTTCCTCCTGAAGCGTTTGCAGCCGCTCGGCCAGCGTGCGCGAGGAGATGCCTTCGTCGGATTGCAGGAATTCGCGAAAGTGCCTTTTGCCGGCGAAGGCCATGTCGCGGATGATGAGCAGCGTCCAGCGGTCGCCGATCAGTTCGAGCGACAGGTTGATCGGGCAGCCGGATTTTTCGCGCGTCGACATCTATGCTTCCATTTTTAAATCACTTTACTATTGACATCGTTTTGGCCTTGCGTCAACGGTTCCAAATGTAAACTGTTTTGGATGGCCCTGAGGAGAATGACGGTGAAAAAGCTGGTCCTGCAGATGCAGATATCGGTCGACGGCTTTGTCGGCGCCACCGAGGACCATTCCTGGCAGCTCTGGGAGTGGGGTGACGAGAGCGCCTGGGACGATGCGCTGAAGCAGGACTTCAACGCTGTCTTCGCAGGCGTCGATACCATCCTGCTCAGCCGCAAGATGGCACAGGAGGGCTATCTCACCCATTGGGGCAATGCGGCGAAGAAGTTTCCGCGCGATCCGTTCTACGCCTTTGCGCAGCGCATCGTCGACGCCCGCAAGGTGGTGCTCAGCGACAAGCTCGAGCAATCGGCCTGGGAGCCGGCTTGGGAGCGCACCAGTGTGGCCAGCGGCGACCTGCCGCGCGAGGTCAACGCGCTGAAGACGGGCGAGGGTGGCGACATTGCCGTGTTCGGCGGCGCCGGTTTCGCGTCAGCGCTGATCGCGGCCGGGCTGGTCGACGAGTTCCAGCTGTTCGTCAATCCGGCGGTGCTGGGGGCGGGCCGCCGGATTTTTGATCAGGGCGGTTTTAGGAACCTGCGGCTGCTCGGCTCGAAGGCCTATGCCTGCGGCATGGTGGTCAGCCGTTATGCACCGGCGGGGTGAGGGGAACCTCCATCTTCTCCCTGCTCACTTGGCATCGTGGAAAATAATCCCTACCGTGTGGCGCATGCCTGAGCGCAGCCGGCTGACGCCGTGGCGCAGATTGACGCGGTAGTTGCCTTTGGTGCCCTGCACCGGCCGGTTGTGGACGGCGAACACAACGGCGTCGCCCTGCCGCAGCGGCACCACTTCGACTCGGCTCTGCATGCGCGGGCGCTGCTCGGTCAGCGCGAACTCGCCGCCTGTGAAATCCCGGCCCGGTTCGGAGAGCAGGATCGCCACCTGCAGCGGAAAGGCGAGATCGCCATAGAGATCCTGGTGCAGGCAGTTGAAGTCGCCAGGCACATATTGCAGCAGCAGCGGCGTCGGCCGTGTCTGGCCGGCGGCATGGCACTGCTCGAGAAACGCGGCATGCGTCGTGGGATAGCGCATGGCCTGCCCCATGCGCTCGTTCCACCGATTGGCGACCTCGGCCAGCCTGGGATAGAGCGCGCTGCGCAGGCCACCCAGGAGGTCGGGCAAGGGATAGCGGAAATAGCGGTACTCGCCCTTGCCGAAGCCGTGCCTGGCCATATGGATGTGGCTGCGGAAATGCTTCTCCTCGGGATAGAGGCCGGCGATCTGCCGGCATTCTTCGGGCGAGAGCAATTTCTCGATCACCGCGCAGCCGAAGCCGTCGAGTTCGGCAGCAAGGGCCGGCCAGTCGTAACCGGCGATGCGTGTCTGAGCAGCTTCGACCACCGATGCGGCAATTTTGGCATGGGCATTCATATCGTAGCCTCCTTGTAGAGCAGGGCGCGCTTGCGCTCGACGCCCCAGCGGTAGCCCGACAGCGTGCCGGCGGCGCGGACAACACGGTGACAGGGAATGCCCAGCGCAATCGCGTTGGCCGCACAGGCGGTCGCCACGGCGCGGGCGCCGTTCGGCTGGCCGAGACGCCGGGCGAGCGCGGTGTAGGTGATGGTGGCGCCGCACGGGATGCTGCGCAGCACGGCCCAAACACGCTGCTGGAATGGCGTGCCGTGGCGCAGGTCGAGCGGCAGGTCGAGGCCGACGCCAGGCATTTCGATGAAGCGCGCGATTGCGGCGAGATCGTCGCGCAAAGCGGCCTCGTCTTCGACCAGTACCTTGCCGGGGAAGCGGTTGGCGAGATCCTGCTCCAGTGTGTCAGCATCCGAGCTGATCAGGATGGCGCAGACGCCGATCTGGCTGCGCGCTGCCAGGACGTCGCCGATTGCGGATTCACCGATGGCGTAGCTTATGGTGTCGAAGGCATTGGGGACGCTCGCCGGTGGCGCCATTTGGGTTTGCATGAGGTTCATTGCGTTTACTCCTTTGTCTGTGCGCGAACCCTAGCTGTGCGCCGGTCGGTGCTCACTCCGATGCTTGCTTTCAAACTCAAATCGCCCGCGTACGGGGGTGAAGGACGCCCAGGGTAAGCGCTCTACGGCGCCCCCTCTGTCCTGCCGGACATCTCCCCCACGGGTGGGGAGATTGGCTGTCATCACCGCCTTCGCCAATCTCCAACGTTGCAGGACGAGAGCCGGCGCCGGAACTGCCAATCTCCCTCCTTGTGGGGGAGATGTCCGGCAGGACAGAGGGGGGCGCCGTAGAGCGCTGATTTTGATCATTCGCACTTCGGCCAAGCATGCTCATGCCACACGTGTGACCGACATCTCGCTAAGCACAAACACCTCACCGCTCAGCAGCCGCAGCTCGATCTCGCCGGTTGCGGTGTGGTTCCACTCAGCCCTACCCTCATCGACCAGCCCGCCGATGGCGGCCATGACCTGGGATTTCGCCTCTTCGGCGCGATTGCCGGCGGCGGTGGTGCGGGCGGTCCCATCGGTGACGCTGTCATGAGGTCTTGCCATCGCGCGCATGCTTGGCCGTCATCTCCGCGCGGATCGGTAAGCGCTGCCGGGTGCGTTCGACCCGTCCGCCTCGCGGTCGAGCAGTGCGCGTTTGCGCTCAGCGCCCCAGGCGTAGCCGGACAGGGCGCCATCCCTGCGGATCACGCGGTGGCAGGGAATGGCGACGGCAAGACTGTTGGCGGCGCAGGCGGCGGCGATGGCGCGGGTTGCCTTCGGCGCGCCGATGCGCTGCGCGATCTCGGTATAGGAAACCGTGCGGCCGACGGGGATGTCTTGTAAAGCCTGCCAGACACGCTGCTGGAAGGCGGTGCCGCGCACGTCGAGCGGCAAATCGAGACCGAGCGCCGGAACCTCGACGAAACCGACGACGCGGGCGACCAGTGCTTCGTAGTCGCTGTCGCCGCCGATCAGCCGTGCCCTGGGGAAACGATCCTGGAGGTCGCGCACCAGTGCATCAGGATCGTCGCCGAGCAGGATCGAGGCGACGCCCTTTTGACTGGACGCGACCAGGATGGCGCCGAGCGAGGTCTCGCCGACGGCGAAGCGGATCTCTTCATCGGCGCCGCCGGCGCGATAGCGCGTCGGCGTCATGCCGAGCATGCCAGTGGATTTCTCATAAAAACGTCCGCTCGAATTGAAGCCGGCATCGTAGATCGCCGTCGTGACGCTGGCGCCGTCTTCCAGGCCCTGACGAACCCTGGCGGCGCGGTGCGCGGCGGCATAGTCCTTCGGTGTCAGCCCGGTGGCCGCCTTGAAGATACGATGGAAATAACCGGCGCTGCGGCCGGCGGCATCAGCCAGCTCAGCGAGCGACGGTTCTTCCTGGCTCTGCTCGATCCTGCGGCAGGCAGCGGCGACCATCGCCGCGTTGCCGGCCTCGAGCGACGGGCCATCCGGGTCGCAGCGCCGGCACGGGCGAAAACCAGTCGCTCGTGCCTGGTCCAGGGTGTCGTGCAATTGCACATTTTTCGGATTGGCGCGCCGAGACGGGCAGGAAGGCCGGCAATAGACGCCGGTCGTTGCCACCGAATACCAGAATGCGCCGTCGGCCGACTTGTCGCGCGCGACGATTCGTGCCCAGCGCGGATCGTCGGCGATTTGCAGCGGCTCGGATTTCAGATTTTTCGCCAAGGTGATGAACATGGCCGGCATTGAAGCCGTCAAAAGCCGGTCTCGCCACCCGTTTCCTGCCAAGCGCCCTCGGCCCTGCTAAGCCGCGCGCTTGGGTTCCACCGCGAACGGGCTGAGGCCGAGCCAGGTCTGCATCTTCCTGCCGATGGCCTGGTCACCAGTCAGGGCAACCCTGGCGCCGGCCTTCTCGACGGTCAGCACTCCCATCCAGATCGCCGTAATCGTGTGCAGGTCGGTCGAGACGTAGAGGTCGACATCGAAGCCCGGATCGTACCAGCACAGATCGACCTCACCGTGCTTCTCGACGATCAGCCACCACGACCGTTTGGACGCCGGGAGATCCGGATACAGGAATTGTATCACCGTGCGCCCTTCAGGCAGCGGCGAGGGGTTTAGATTGCGCCGCATGTCCCACATCAGCAACGACGGATCGAGGTTCTTCAGCGACAGCCGGGACTCGACCCATTTCTGCCCCCAGAAGCCCATTGCCTCGACGACCGGGCGCAAATCCCGGCCGGCTTCCGTCAGCCGATATTCGAAGATTCCTTTTTCGCCCGGCACTTCCTTGCGCTCGACGATCCCGGCGATCTCAAGTTCCTTCAGCCGTTGCGACAGAAGGGTCGGCGACATTTTGGGAACGCCGCGGCGCAGGTCGTTGAAGCGGGTCGAGCCGGCCACCAGTTCACGCATCAGCACCATCGTCCAGCGGGTGCACAGCACCTCGGCGGCCATCGATAGCGGGCAGAATTGTTTGTATCCGTGCTGGCTCATGATTGGTGCCTCTCCCTCAAACCTGACCGAATATTAGGCCTTCCTGGATGAAGCGGCCAGTACGGAAACTGTACTGCCCCGGTACAGATCGCGGACTGGTTGGCGGGTGCCTTGCCATGCGAGCCCTTTGGCCGGTTGCACGGGATACCCCTGTGCACCGCAACCAGGAGACTACCATGACCGCCTACGTTATCGCAGACATCAAGATAAACGACGCGCAGTGGGTGCCGGCCTATGCCGCCTCGGTGCACGACCTCGTCCACAAACATGGCGGCAGATATCTGTCGCGCAGCGGCAATGTGAAGACCCTCGAAGGCAAGCCGCTCGATACCACGCTGATCGCGCTGATGGCGTTCCCGTCGGAAGCGGCGGCGCGCGCCTTCACCACCGACCCTGCCTACGCGCCCTTCGTGTCGGCCCGTCAGGGCGGCAGCGACAGCCGTTTCCAGATGATTGACAACACCGATCTGGCCGGAACGATCCCATATCTGCCGAAGGGATGATCCTTCCCGGTAGTCGCATCGATTTCGGGATATCCAAGCAACAACAGCCACAGCGCTTGCCTGCCGGGCCTCCGTATTTTCGGCGGCCGGCCAGCTGTGCTTTTTCAAGAAGAATGGAATGAAGATGACATCAAACTTTCGCAGCGGACTTCTTATGGCGGGGACCATGCTGGCAACCTGGACTACCCTTGCGCAGGCGCATCAGGAGCCGGCTGAAGCTGCCTCCGGCTCTAACCCGCTGGCCGACAAGGTGCGGGCTGCCAACAGCCGGTTCATCGACGTCAAGACAGCGGTATCAGAGGGCTATTCGCCTATTCCCTGTGCCAGCGGCATCACCGGCGGCGCCATGGGCATTCACTATGTCAACGGCCGGTATCTGAACGACGACAAGATCGACATCGCCCGTCCCGAAGCCGTGATGTACGAGCCGTTGGCCGATGGCGCGCTGAAGCTGGTGGCGGTCGAGTACATCACTTCGAAAGGACCGGCATCGTTGGACGGCCAGTTGTTCAACTTCAACAGCGCCCCCAACCGCTATGGGCTGGGTGAATTCTACGAACTGCATGTCTGGGCCTGGAAAGGCAACCCGACAGGTACGTTCGCCGACATGAACCCGAAAGTGTCATGCGAGCACGCAATGGCGCCGAGCCAGTAAGCAATGAGGCCAGGCGGCATTGACGCCGCCTGGCCCGAACGATCGTTTTGCCTGATCGGCTCAGGCGGCCTTGATCAGACCGAGCTGGGTGAGGGCGGCGACCCCGTCATCGAGGCCGATCTCCTCGACGATCCTGCCGTCGACCACCTTCAGCACCGTGGTGCCGGTGAAGCGCATGGTGCGGCTGGTGGCGGCCGGCAGCGAACCGGCGAGGAAGTCGCCGAAGGCCGGACCGGTATGCGTGCCGCCGCCCTCCCACTGGCCGACGACATAGTCGCCTTCGGCAATCAGGTCGGCGGTGGCCCAGAAGTTGAGGTCCGGGAAGGCGGCGCGGAAGCCGCTCATGAAGGCCTTGATGTCGTCGCGGCCGCGGCGCGGCTCGTGCAGCGAGTATTTCAGCAGCATGTCGGGTGCCGCGATGTCGTCGACGACGGACAGGTCGCAGCTTTCACCCCAGAAGTCGGTGAACCATCTGACGACGACGGCCTTGTTGTCTTCTTGCTTGGTCATTGGGAGGTCCTCTTGTCTGTGCAACGTGATCATCGGCGCCGCCGATGATCCGGGATCATCGGATTGGCGATGACCTGGAGCCATGACTAGGAACATCCGGCCGATGCGAAACTCCGGTTCTTGCCGGCCAATCGAAGAGCAGAGGCGGCAGGTGAGGAGCCAACAAAGCAGCCCGCCATCGCCGCGGTAACTGTTTCTTCTCTGGTTTTGCCGCAGATTGCCCTGCGGTGGAGCAGGCGAAGCAGACGATGGCGCGTCAGGGCAAGAAAAGTCGCAATGGAACGTTCTGGGCCAAGGCCCTGGAGCGCGCCCATCTTGGTGTCTGGGACTGGGATCTTGTAACCGGCGACTGCTTCTATTCCGCGACCTGGGCGCGGATGCTGGGCTACGATGAGAGCGAGCTTGCCGACACAGCCGACCTGTGGCTGCAACTGACCCATCCCGACGACCGCGAGCGGGCGCTGACCAGCGGCGACCGCCACATCGCCGGACAGACCGACGCCATCGAGACCGAACTCAGGCTGAAGCACAAGCAGGGCCACTGGGTGTGGGTGCTCGATCGCGGCGGCATTGTCGAGCGCGACGCCTCCGGAAAGCCGCTCAGGCTGATGGGCGTGCAGACCGACATCACCAAGCAGAAGGCCGCCGAAGCCGAACTCGAGCAGGTCAATGTGCGCTTCCGGCTGGCACTCGCCGCCAGCGGCACCGGCATCTGGCACCACGACATCGCCACCAACAAGAGCTATTGGGACGCCCGCACCAGAGACATATTCGGCCTCGTCGCCGATACGGACGAAGTGACCGCCGACCTCTGGCATACTTTCCTGCACCCCGACGACAGGGAAGCCACCGAGCAGGCGCATTTGCCGACACCCGGTTCGGACCGAGTTACCGCCTCCCGGTACCGCATCATCAAGCGCGACGGCGTCATTCGCCATGTCGAATCGCTGGTGCGCTTCATCGCCATTGCCGGTGCGGCGGGCCAGGTTCTTGGCACGGTGCGCGACATCACCGAGGAAAAGCTGCGCGAGCAGGAGCTCGCCTATGCCGCCCGTCACGATGCGCTGACCGGCCTGTACAACCGCTCCGCCTTCGACCGGCTGCTCGCCGATCATATAGCGGCGGGTGCGCCGCTGGCGGTGTTCTACGTCGATCTCGACTACTTCAAGGCGCTCAACGATTTTGCCGGCCACGCCGCCGGCGACCTGGCGCTGAAGAGCGTTGCCGCCGGCATCCGCGCCTGCCTGCCGCCGACAGCACACGCGGCGCGGCTGGGCGGCGACGAATTCGCGCTGCTGGTGCCGCATTGCGATGCCGCGCAGGCCGAGCGGATCGCCGCTGCCGTGCTTGGCGCGGTGCGCGAGGCCGATCTCGGCGTGGCCGCGTCGACCCGCAAGCTGGCGGCCTCGATCGGCATCGCTTTCGTCGATGATGCCAGCACCACGGTCGCCGACGCGCTGGCCTGTGCCGACGACGCCTGCTACGCAGCCAAGGCCGCCGGTCGCAACCGCTTCGCGGTCTTCTCCGCGGCAGCAGAGGCGGGATTGGGCGGGCTGAATGCCGCGCGTGTCGCCGCTGACACCGTCGATGCCATGGAAGACGGACGGCTGAAACTGTTCGGTCAGGAAATCCACCTGCTCGGCAAGCCGTGGCTGGAAAGCCGCCATGTCGAAGTGTTGGCCAGGCTCGCTGCCCGCAACGGCCGGCTGGTGCCACCCGGCGAGTTCATTCCGGTGGCCGAGAGGTTCGGCATCGCGTCGCGGCTCGACCGCTGGATCATCCGCACCGCGCTGTCGCGGCATGGTGCCGCCTTGCGTTCGGGGGCGTTGACGCTTGGCTTCAATCTGTCGGCGCAGACGCTGAGCGACCCGCAGCTTTGGGACTTCGTGGACAACGTCATAGAAGAAACCGGGGCGCCGCATTCGGGCATCGGCTTCGAGATCACCGAAACCGCCGCCGTCACCAATTTCGACGCGGCCGAACAGTTTGTGCGCAAGGCGCGCGAGCGGCGCTGCCGGGTCAGCCTCGATGATTTCGGCGCCGGTATGAGCTCGTTCGAATATCTCCGGCGGTTCCCCGTCGACACGATCAAGATCGACGGCTCCTTCATCGAACACATCACCCAAAGCCGTTTCGACCGCGAGATCGTGCTGGCCATCACCAGCATCGCCCGCAGCCTCGGCTGTGACGTGGTCGGCGAGAAGATCGAACAGCAGGACACGCTGGCCATGTTGAGCGACATGGGCGTCGCCTTCGGCCAGGGATTTTTGCTGCACCGGCCAGAGCCGCTGGAACGAATTGTCGCGCGTGCGACCAAGGGAGCGACGGCCCGCAAGGCATCGTGATCCGGGTGGGGGGGGGGGGGGGGGGGGGGGGGGGGGGGGGGGGGGGGGGGGGGAGGGGGAGGGGGGGGGGGGGGGGGGGGGGGGGGGGGGGGGGGGGGGGGGG